>NZ_JBBEYB010000005.1:0-217251 GCF_037482285.1 Aquabacterium sp. G14 | reverse complement strand
GCTAGGGCGTGTTAACACTAATGGCGACGGCGACGATTGCGCCAGAAAATCTCCGACATGGAGATCACGCCCGAACAATTCGCTACCATCGAACACTGCCTGCCCAGGCAGCGTGGCAACGTCAGCCTGAGCAATCTGCAGGTGGTCAATGCGATCCTTTATGTGGCCGAACATGGTTGCAAGTGGCGCGGACTGCCCAAACGCTTCGGCAACTGGCACACGATTTACACGCGCATGAATCGCTGGACCAAAGCTGGCGTCCTGGATCGCATGTTCGAGGAGTTGCAGCGTGCGCAAGTCGTGCGTATCAGGATCGAAGCCGTCTCGCTGGACTCCACAAGCATCAAGGTCCATCCCGACGGCACGGGGGCACTAAAAAAAACGGCCCACAAGCCATCGGAAAGTCCCGAGGCGGATGGAACACCAAGATTCATATGGTTGCCGCGGATGCTCGAACGGCCGTAACGTTTTGCCTCTCGCCTGGGCAGGCACACGACGCACCCGAAGGCCGGCGCCTGCTCAGCAGTCTTGGGCCCGCCAGCAGGCCGGTGCATTTGTTGATGGACCGCGCCTACGAAGGCAACGAGACACGGCAGCTGGCACTGGATCTGGGTTTCATTCCGGTGGTGCCACCAATGAAGACGCGGAACGAACCGTGGGACTACGACCGCGAGATGTACAAGCGCCGCAATGAGGTGGAGCGGTTGTTCCGTCGACTCAAAGGCTATCGCCGTATCTTCTCGCGGTTCGAGAAACTCGACCTCATGTTCCTGGGCTTCATCAGCTTCGTGCTCGTCGCTGATGGACTTCGGATGTGTTAACAGGCCCTAGACCTCTGCAGGGGCGCTGAGAGGTCTCCGATCAAGACGAGTACGGTACGCAAGGTCGTTGAGGACTGGAAGCAACGAGATGGGCAGCATGCTCTGCTTGTTAATCGGGCTGATAGCGATCGAACTGATGTTGCCTTGGTTAGCTATGAAGACGGCAGCCGTCGAATGGCTGGAAAACGAGTCAATGACGGCATCGAGTACTCCTGCCACATCTTGATCTCACCTCCGTCGGGGCAACGCTTGATGCCATTGGTGCTGGTGACGGGTGGGGCGGGTATGTCGCGTGATCAGGTCACAAACCTGTTGAACACGCTGTTGAGGCGTGCTGCTGATGATCCCCGCAACGCTCTTTTTTTCGAGCGCCCCCATCCAAACGGGGAGAATGGCCGCAAAGCGAAGTTGCGGTGCTCGTTCGAGCTATTACCTCATCAAAGCATGATGCTGACAGAGGTCTTGTCACGCGGACTGCTAAACGAGGTTCAGCTTGTCGCCCATGAGTTTCAGGGGATAGACCAGCACTTCGTGCAGAAGGCTCATAGCGTGACGATTGGCGTCGCTCAAGAGGGTACGCCCTTGGCATGGGCAGCGTTTCGCAACGCGATGAAAGCCACAAGGGTGAATGCCGATCAGTTAGTTTTGAAGTTCAAGGATCCAGAATCGGGGAAGCCTACGTCCAAGACCATCGCTTATGGAGATTTGGAGAGGGCGATGACGAGGAGGGACGTCATCACGTTTGATACAGATTTGATGCCACGCTACACGAAGGTCAGTAGTGAGATCGTTCTCAAGCTGAAGGGCCTTCTTTAGACTTAGTAGCCATGCTGAGATACCTGTTCCGTCCATTTGCCTACCTTGGGATTCAACACCCGAGTGGCACTATGCGTTGGTTGAACTGGTGGATCCCCTTGATCTTGGCTGCGGGAAGCATAGCGTTCTTGTATAAGCTTGCGCCCTCCGTCAACTTGTACGCTGCAGATGGGCTGATGCTTAAGCTGCTTGGCTTTGTGCAGAGCCTTCCTGGCTTCTACGTGGCGGCACTTGCCGCCTTGGCGACATTCAATCAGCCTGGACTTGATGTCCTTATGCCTGGTAAGCCGCCAGTTGCTAGGATCATCTACAACGGATCACCGGTGTCGACGGAGTTGACCCGTAGGCGCTTTCTTTGTTTGATGTTCAGCTACCTTACAGCCATCAGCTTTTTGTTGACATTGGCCCTGGTGGCGACGACTAGCCTTGCTAAGCCACTACTGGAATGCCTGGCTCGGATGGACGTGCCTTACGTGGTGGGTACGTTGCGTTGGGGCGCTTGCCTGATTTTGCTGGCCGCGTTGTTTCAGATGCTGTCGGTTACCTTTTATGGGCTCTTTTATATCGGCGAGCGAATGCATACACCAGACACGTAGTTGGGGCGACAGGAACTGACACGCCGTAGATGCCCTGCGACCTGCGCAGAGTTCTGGTGTGGCACGCAATCAGCGGTTCAGCTTGCCGCCGCAGTAAGCGTACGGCATGCCCGTACGGCTGTCTGTCACAACGATGCAAGCTCCCCCGGATACCGGGTCAACGCCTGGCGTGACAACCGTTCCCGGCGTGCCTGAGTACTCGGTGAACGTGGTGAACCCGTCGCTGAGCCAATAGGCCAGCCAGTACGGCACCCACCAGATGCACCCGCCCAGCAGCATGTCGAAGAAGCCCTCTAGGCTGCCGCCAGATAGCAGGGCAGCCGCGGGCAGCGGAAGCCAGGCCAGCCAGCGCCGTTGTCCGAAAAACCGTCGGATGATCTTCATGGTTTTCCCGCGCGCATGGTCTTGGGGTCGACATACATCTCGTCCAGCTCGTCGCTCATCAGGTTTTGCACCGCTCGGCGGGCGCAAACAGCGGCGAACTCCCTTTGCTCGCCTGGCGTCAGGCTTTGCGATTCGCTCCGCTGCGTGTGGCTGCTGTAGCTTTTGACCGGGAAGCGGCCTTGGCCCTTGGGGGTGACACCCGCGATGGCGTAGCAGTGCGGCTGGCCTTTGGTCGTGTACGTGACCGACGAGTAAAGGAAGATGGACCAGCGGTCGTGAGGGAAGTACTGGGTGAAGGCCTCGGTCCAAGTCGACGATGTCGTCCGCGCGAGCGGGGCCGAACTCCGCCGTGGAGAAGCGGCCGGCTTGCGCATGACTTGCGACCAGCAGGGCAGCGGCGACCGCCGCGTGGCGGAGCGAAATCAGGTTTTGAAGCGTCCTCATGATTTTGTTGGGCTGTCGTTTTATCTAAATTGTGACTTAAAAGCGGCTGACGTAAAAGCATCAATTCGGAAGACTGCGCGGCATGTCTTCCCGCTCGCCAGCACCTCCAAACGCTGCGCCAAACGCGCGGGCGGTGTTGGCCGCCAACCTCATTCGGTTGCGGGCAGAGAAGGGCTGGTCACAAGAGGCTTTGGCCTTCGAGTGCGGCTTACATCGCACCTTCGTGGCCCACGTGGAGCGGCAGGCCCGCAACATTTCGCTCGACAACCTGGAGCGCTTGGCCTTGGCACTGGGCGTGCAGACCTACAGCCTGTTGATGCCCTGAGCGGCGAGGCCAATCCGTCGTTTGGCTGAATGCCTTGGCGGATTGCTCCTGGCGCATGCGCCTATGATTCGCGATGAATCGAGGGAGTGGCGGATGGCCAAGAAAAACAGGAAGTCGGCCCGCGTGGCCAAACGCAAAGAAGGCGCGGCAATTCAGTTGATGGGCTTGGGGGCCGCGTTGCTGGTCATACCCTCATTCATCAGCAGCGCCGTGATTGCGCCAACCCTGGCGCAGCTCAGGCCGCTGGGCGGTTTGATGCTGGTGGCGGGGGGCGTGTTGTTCTGGCTGATGCACAAGAAGTCTGCAGCGCCGGTGACGGAACCGTCAGGCACACCCCTTGAGCCCCAGCATGCCAAGTCGGCGCGCACTGACCCTGTAGATGGCCCAGTGGACAGAACGGCCACAGAGTTGGAGCGCCTGAAATCCACGCCGACGCAGGCGTCTGCCAAGCCAGCGCGCACGCCAGAATCTTGGTCGGCCGAGGTGTTCGACCTGATCGAGTGGCGGCGCTTCGAAGCCGTGGTCGAGCTGCTGTTCCAACAAGCCGGCTTCGAGACCAAATCCCAATCGCACGGGGCAGACGGCGGCGTGGATGTTTGGCTTTATTCCCGCCACGAGCCGGGCAAGCCAGCGAGCCTGGTGCAGTGCAAACACTGGCAGGGCAAGAAGGTGGGCGTGGACAAGGTTCGCGAGCTGCGGGGCGTGATGGCGGCGCAGGGCGTGTCACGCGGGCAGTTCGCCACCACTTCGACCTTCACGCCAGAGGCGGTGGCTTTCGCACGCGAAAACGGCATCAACCTGCTGGACGTGTCGGGCCTGATGAAGCTGATTTCTCTGCGCACGCCGGAGCAACAGGCCGCTTTGCTGGCCGTCGGCCTGGAGGGCGAGTACTGGCGGCCTACCTGTGTGAACTGCGGGACCAAACTGGTGGAGCGCACGCCACGCAATGGTGGCGCGAACTTCTGGGGTTGCCCCACTTACCCCAAGTGCAAGACGACGATGCCCATGCGCTCTGGCGCGGTTTGACTGACTCGCAGGGCAGGGCGGTCAAGCAGGGTTTTGGGGTGGGGCGCGGTGTAGTCTCGCCAGCTTGGCCTTGGCAATTTCTTGCGCGTCGTACAGGGCCTGGATGTCTTGGGCTTCGACGATTTTCGTGAGCATGGCGTGCGTTTCCAGCAAGGCGCGCTGAAGCAATATCGGCATGCTGTGCGCGGCCTGGGTGCGGCTTACCTTGGCGGCAATTTCGTCGCCTGCCTGATTCAGCCGGGCCTCGATGCTGCTCACGGTTTCTGTTGTGACTCCTTGCGTCAGGAGCTGCCGCAGGTACTCAGAAAGACTGACGCCGTGCTCGTTTGCGCGTGTCTTATAGAACGCCAAGGTGTCCGGGTCTAGCCGGACATTGGCGCGAGCGGTCTCACCCTTGCCAAAACCACGTGGACGCGGCATTTCTCTTTCTCCGTCAATGACTTACGTCGATTGAGGCGGTCTAGTGTATGCGCCTCAATGCTTCGGTGTCGCCACGCCAAAACCGGCGCCACAGCGCGGGTTTGGCGCTGCAACGGCAGTTGCGTGGTGTGTGACCAGAATCCAGGGGGAATGGGGCATCCCCGTTCGCCTGGAGGTGTTCGCTGCTTGCTGGCGTTTGTGCGATCAGTGGACGCCGTCGCCGTGCGTGGCAAACCAGTCGGTGTTGCCGCGTGAGCGCAGGTAGGCGTTCAGCGAAGAAACCAGGTAATCGCGCTCTTTGTCGCTGAGCGAGCCCATCATGAAATGGCGCCCCAGCTCGGCCAGCACATTGCGCACCTCTTGTGAGCAATGTGGAATCGACCACAGACTGGTGACCATGTCCGGATGGAGGATGGCTGCCACGAAGTCGCACACCGTCTCCGCGACGTCAGGCTGCTTGGAGTGCAAAAGCTGGCTGGCTTGCCAGACCGGTGGCATGAGGCCGGCTTGGTAGTTCATTGCTTGGCCCTTTCGCGATACCAGCTCACTGCTTGTTCGGTGGTCCAGAGCCCATCAGCAACCCTGGCTTGAACGACGAGGTCGTCAATTGACATGACGTGTCCCTCAAGCCGGAGCGATGCATTGGCATGCTCAAACTGACTGGCGCGCCTATGGGCCGCCAAGTTGCCATTACCGTCTGCGAAGAGATGCCGTGCCAGTGGTGCAAGCCAATTGATCGTTGCCTCGATTGACGCTGGCTGGTGGGCGTCCAATGCCTCGCGGATATCCTTCAATTCACGGATCAGTCCCTGCGCCTCATCGATGCGATCTTGGCGCGGTGCGTCCTGTTCGCGCTCTTGACCGATCAGCTCGGCGTGGTGAGAAATGATGGCGCCGATCACGTCCTGCGCCACTTCCAGGCGCACCCCCGAGCGGCTGAATAGGCGTGCCGTTTGGGAGATTGATTCGAGGGGTGTTGGGGGCATGGTGCGTCTTCCTCCTGATGGCATTCTTGACCTCCTCCGGGTCGTCGTCAAAGCCGTTGCTGCAAAACCGTGCAGGCACGCTTGCAGGCTTGTCCACTCTTTCTGAATGATCTTGATCTTTATAAGTGCGTCACCCATGACACATGTTTGTTCCGACCTGTGCCGTGGGTGACACATGTTCTGGCGCGACATGACACAGGTCACCGATTGGGAGTTGGTCCGGGGCTGTGGGTAACCATGTAGGTCTCCTCAAATTCTGTGACTCTGAGGTGGCGGTGGTAGGCGATCCGAACGGGCAGCTCACCCGTTTGGCAGAATTCCTTGAGTGCGCTCTCCGTCGTTCTCTGAAGTCTGGGAACGTTGGTCCACACCACTTCACCGACCACTTCGCCAGTGTCAGCTGCACGAGCGAGAAGGCGCTCGATGACAACATATCGTTTTGTCCTGCCATGGCGACTGGCTGGCGTGTCTGCGTCTGCATCGCGGATCCACTGATGCTTCATCAGCGCCTGAACGGCGCGGATCACGGTGGAACGGCTGAGGCCAGTCAGTTTGCCGATGGTCTCGTGACTGACGCAAGCGATGCCTGTGTCGATCTGGCTGAAACTCTTGATGACAGCGTACACAGCGAAGCCCACGGGACTGATGGATTTGATCTCCCCTCGCTGGATGCGTTCATCCAGGATTCGAAACCAAGTGGTTCGGACGCTAAGTGGCAACGCGGGCGGCGTGCTCTCTTTGGCCGCGTGAAATTGCAGGGATGTCCGGGGCTCCAGTCCGGTCAGCAATTGATCCAGCGCCTTGAAGTTGCTCATGCCAGACCCCGCGATGCTTGACGTGGTCGGCCGCGTCGGGGTTCTGCTGTGGCCAGGACTCGGCCTGCGTTGTCGGGGGCTTGTGCTGATCCCACCAGGGCATTGATCCACTCTTGGTAGGCAGCCACGGGGAACAAGCGCCGGCCGCCCACTCGTATTGAAGGGGGTAATGTCGGGTCTCCACGGGAGAGACGATTTCGCACGGCACTGACTTGAACTCGCAGCAAGTCCGCTATTTCTTGGACGGTGTAGAAGTCTTTGTTCATCCATGTATCCCTTTGTATTCTTCGGGATGGCTCAGTACATGGATCGACATGGTTCCGTTTGACACCGAATCTGGCCAGCAGACAATGGCATCTGAAACGAGCAACTTTTGTTTGACAGGCATGGCAGGGAAGAGCCGCTACCGCGAATACCAAGAGCTGAACCCTTGCGTTGCAGCGGTCACCAAGATTCGAATGCGCGCTCTGTGCAACGATTTAAAGGGCGGCATATTGGGCGATGGCGCCGACCCCTTCATGCCTCAGTCCAACCTTGTTGCCGGGCTTGACGGCATACCAACTGCTGACGAGCGAACCTGGTTGGCTTGGTGGCGTGGCCAGCCGATGCAATCGAGCAAGCTGCGGTTGCTTCCCAGGAGCCAGCAGTGCTGGATGGAAGACGGCGAAATGGGTTCGCCAGTTCAACGCCATTTCGCAGCCCTGCACGTTTGGGCAGACGGCTTGTTGCCGCTCGATGATGACTGGGGGCGCCAGCAACGCGACATTGACCGTGTGGTGAGGGCTTGCGGCCAGGTGTGGAACAAGCTGACCTCAACGGCGCCGATGTCTGCTTCGGCCAGCGTGTCACTGAACTTGGCCACGCAGCTCGGCGCGGGGCATTGCATGCCTGAGCCTTCGTTGCGGTTTGCGACGCCGAAGGATGCGATGCATGTCGCTTGTGGCAGCCTCAATCCCCATGCCTTCGAGGCCCCCCTGTCCGTTAGGCGGTTGCATGCGCAGACAGATCGGTTCAGTTTGATCGGGTTTCTGGTGGGAATGGCAGCCGGTCAACCGGTCTACGGCGCATGGTGGGAGCACCCCTGGGCCTTTGATCTTGCGAGTCTGGTTGCGATGGCCTGCGCAGATGTGAATTCTGCGTTCGGCCGTGTCCCAAGTGAGCACCTGGGCGGTTGGTGGGAGGTCACACTGCCGCTGAAATACGCGCTTTGGGGGCCAGGGCACATGACACATCGGGCGATGCACCGTCCAGTGCCCGAGATCCTCGCTACCGTGGTGAGTCAACGCGAGTGGACAGAACTGTTACGCGACTTCCGTCTCAGCTATTACGCCGGATTGGAGGGGCTGGGCATCACCGATGAGTTGATCCAGGCTGCAGTTGGTGACGGCAGCATTGAGTCCATCGGTAACGGGTAACGCTACGTTACTGTTATCGCCCGATGGGGGGCTCTGGCCACCTTGCTTCCGCTGCTAGAGTTTCGGCCAAACAAATCAGGGGAAGAGATGAGGCCGTTCATCGTCATCGGCGACAGGACCGATCACGGCGGCGTGGTCATCGGTTCGACCATGACCACCGACACGCATGGCAAACGCTTGGCTCGCGTGGGCGACCAGGTTACCTGTCCGAAGAAGGGGCACGGTACCACGGTGATCGTCACGGGTGATCCAACGATGATCGTTGACGGTGCTCCCGTGGCCAGGCACGGGGACAAGTGCGCGTGTGGCGCGACATTGATTTCCAGCCAGGTGGTGTCTCGCGTGGGAGATGGTGGTGGCGGATCCAGTGCCAGCACCAGTGCGGCTTCCAGTTCATCTGCTCCGGTTGGCGCCAAGGCGGCGGGCCTCATCAGCTCGCTGCTACCAGAGAACCATGACTACGACATTCACTTCGTTGTTCGTGACGAGCTCACTGGTCAGCCGTTACCCAGGGTGTCATACAAGATCACCCTGGAGGATGGCCGCTCCATCACAGGCATCACAGACGAAAAAGGGCTGACAGAAAAGATCAGCTCCAACACCAAACAAAAAGCGACATTGGAGGTCCATCACTATGGCGACGACGGTGACTGCGGAGCTGACGCCCAAGGCCGATACGACGCCTGCTGTTGCTAAGGTACCCGCGAAGGAGAAGAGTGGAGCCCAATGGGTTTCTCGCTTCCCCGGCAGTGCCAGCCTGAATGACCTTGAATCCACGTTCAAGGAAAAGGCGGAGAAGTTCATCTCCGCCATCAAGGCCGCTGGCGGGTCGGTCAGCATTGCAGCGACCTACCGCCCCAGGGAGCGCGCCTACCTGATGCACTACGCTTCGAAAATCGCTCGCGGCGAGATCACGGCGGACAAGGTGCCCGCTATGGATGGCGTGAACATCGATTGGGTTCATGACACGGATGATGCGTCGAAGGCTGCCGCCTCGGCCATGGCGAAGGGGTACACGATCGTGTACCCACCCGCGTTGATTTCACGTCACACAGAACGCGCGGCCGTTGACATGACGATCACGGGTATCGTCGGTAAGAAAATCAAGAATGCGTCGGGCGAGGATGTCGAGATCAAGAAGCTCAGCGACCTCAATGCCGTCGGCGCAACCTATGGAGTGAACAAGCTTGTTTCAGATCCGCCTCACTGGTCCGACAACGGGCGTTAAGTTGCTCGCGCTGTGGCTGTGTGCCATGGCCACGGACATGGCCTTCGCATCGGAGGCCCGATACGCCATCGTCCAGATGGATGGCGCTGGGCATGGCCGTTTGATTGCTGCTGAGCCGCTCGCCCGAGGTGATTCAGTACACATTCAGTATCCCGCTGCAGCAGGGGACAGTGCATGCTGCAAGCGCCTCATGGCGAGTGACTTCACAGAAGCCTCTTCCGACGAGCTGCTGGCGACGAACGAGGTCAGCGGAGAGCGGGTGTTCGTCTACCGTGTTCGGGTTCCCCGACTTTGGTACGTGGCGCCATTCATTGGGGTCGCCGCAGTCGGCAAGAACATGAACACGCGCAATGCGGGTGCTGAACTGGTGTCGGTGGATCGCGGCCAGGGCATCCGCCGAGCCGGGTTGTGTACGAGCGAAGAGGGCGTTCACCTCATCGAGAGAGCGGGTGCATCCGAACGCACACACCTGTACCTGTCTGTTGGGTACACCATCGAGTCACCTACATGCCGTTGATACGCGCTTAGGTCTGGCATGAGAGTCCAAGTTGACCGGGGCTAAGTGATGGCGCTACGTTTGGCCAGTTTCGTGCCGGTGAGCCTGAGCAAGTTCGTCTTTGGCTTCATGTCAGGCACCGATGATGAGGAAGAGGGCGAAGTAGAAGTCTTTGAGCAACTGGTCGACATGGCAAAGAGCATCGCCATGATCGATCCAAGAGGGCTTCATGCCTTTGTGGTGGCGATCCTGCGCCCACTCCAGTCACAACACATCATCGCGGCCGCAGAGCGCGCCCCACATGCCGCGCCGCCATCTTTCGATGACTGGTCTTTCTTCATGGGTTCCCAAGTCAAGGGCGTCTTTGACTTCGGATGCCTGCAGTCCTTAGATTCGGACGATTTTGAGGTCGACTTGGCGAGAGATCTCGCGCTGCCGACCATGTGGAATCGCCAATCGGTGGCGTCGGCATTTGGTGCGATTGGGGCGGGCTTGAAGTGCGGGAGTTGGCGGCAAGACCCGAACCACAGTGTGGCCCTGTGGCTTCCTTGGCGGATTGCGTTCGTCAACAACGGGAATCACTCCATTGCTGCCGGCGTGATCAGGGCAGAAGGCAGGCTGAAACCATCGTCAGTCTTCAACTTGGAGCCACAACTGCGCGAGATTCGATGTGACGGCCGCAACTTTATTCGAGTTGCAGACGGCACGGTGGTTGCGCCTGTCAATGACGCCCGTCTTGCTGCAGTCTGGGAGATCGGGCGGCTGATGTGCGGGTTGGGCTGATCGTTGCGAGGCTTTGGCGTCTAGTGTTCGCTGGGACAATTTTGGGACACTGACACTTGGATATCGAAGGACAAACAAGTACACTGATGTACGCTAAGTGATTGTCGTTCTTGGAGTTTTTCTCTAAGTCGTTGATCTGAAAGACCGATTTTTTGCTTTCACACGGCAGGGGTCGCAGGTTCGAACCCTGCACCGCCCACCAAGAAAATCAAGCACTTAGCCTAGCGGCTAGGTGCTTTTTTCTTGCCCGTACGGACAATGTACGGATAGTGCCTTTTGAGAATGGCTGTATCGGGGCGGTTTTTCCGTGTCGCATCAGGGCATCAGGGCATCAGGCTGGCGCTGATTGCCACCCTCACGCGGGATGCGTGAAAGCGCGCACCGGTACGGCCAAGTTCAACACCTTGCCGACCTCCGTGGCAACACCTCTGGCAGTGACTTCATCCAGTCCGGAAGCGAGCACATACGCCTTTCCCCCTGCTTCGACTTCAACACGATACGCGACTTCGGCGAGCGCTCGCCGTCCCGCCAGTCCCAACGTGACGCCGGTGTCCATACCTCGATTTACGTCGTAAACGACCTCGACACCCCCAGCGAACTTGTTCCTGATGCACAGATTATGAATGTCGCCCCTGCGCAAGAGGGTTCCGTCGGTCTCAATGCCTTCCGGATTCACGCGAAAACGGCGAGTCACCGTGGGATTGCCGCCTCGGTGGTCCTTCAGTAAGACCAGCTGACCTGCCCCCTCCAGCCATACCAATCAGTTGGAGAGAGGTCCAAGTAATGCTGGCGCCCCACTTGCCAGGCGCGGTGCTCGGTTTGCAGGTTCAGCCAGCGCGCGCGCAGGTGGTGCCAGGCGGTGCTCAGGCTGCGCACGCGCGAGGCGATGTCCGATCTCAGCAGGCGGTCAAACAAATGATCCAGTCGCTCGCATGTCCACAGGCCGTCCCTATAGCTTTCGCCCAGTCCCAGGTTGCCGTGGGCTAGAACGCGTTCGGGAACGCCGTGAGCCAGCAGGTGGATGTCCCAGGGCCGCGACCCGTCAAGGCGCACATCTGCTAGGGCGAGCAAGGAGGCCAGATGCCGGTGTGCCGCATCACTGTCCGTGTGTTGGCGTGGTGCTGACCGAGTGACGTCGTGGTGCGCCATGTGTTTCACACTGTCTAGCAGGCCGCGGAAATACCCAACAGCCAAGTCCACGCCCCAGTGGCGTGATGCGTTATCAGCGTAGCACCTCAACGACCTGAAGCGACACCCACCATGCGCGGCGCCGACACCTTCACCGAAGGCCTGTTCACCCTCAAGAAGCTTGACGACTTCGTGCCAGCCAACCACCCGCTGCGGGTCATCCGCACGATGGTCAACAAGGCCCAGGCCGAGATGGGCGAGTTGTTCGCCGGGATGTACGAGGAAGACGCCAAAGGCGGTCGCCCCAGCATCGCGCCAGAGAAGCTGCTGCGCGCCATGCTGCTGCAGGTGCTGTACTCGATTCGCTCGGAGCGCCAGTTGATGGAGCAGACGCAATACAACCTGCTGTTTCGCTGGTTCATCGGCCTGTCGATGGACGACTCGGTGTGGGTGCCAACAGTGTTCACCAAGAACCGCGAGCGGCTGATTGAGCACGATGCTGTGGTGGCCTTCTTCAACGCCGTGCTCAAGCAGGCAGACAAGAAGCGGTGGTTGTCCAAGGAGCACTTCAGCGTGGACGGCACCTTGATTCAAGCCTGGGCGGGCCACAAGAGCTTCGTGCGCAAAGACGGCAAGGACGACGACGATGGCGGTGACTTCCGAGGCAAGTCGCGCAGCAACGAGACGCATGAATCCGGCACTGACCCAGACAGCAGGCTGTTTCGCAAAGGCAAGACGGCCAGCGAGTTGCGCTTCATGGGCCACACGCTGATGGAGAACCGCAATGGCCTGATCGTCAACGCCATGGTCACGCAGGCTGATGGCCATGCTGAGCGCGAAGCGGCCAAGGCCATGGTGGCCGATGTGCGCCAGGCCAACCCCGAAGGGAACATCACCTTGGGCGCCGACAAGGGCTACGACGCGGCCGAGTTCATCAAGGCGCTGCAAGACATGAAGGTCACGCCGCATGTGGCGCAGAACAAGTCAAACCGCAAGTCAGCGGTGCCTGATGAGATCGCCAGCACCGAGGGTTACGGCATCTCGATGCAAAAGCGCAAGCTCATCGAGCAGGGCTTTGGCTGGGCCAAGTTCATTGGCCCGATCCGTCAGGTGATGGTGCGCGGCATCAAGAAGGTCGACCAAGTCTTCATGATGGCCATGGCCGCCTATAACCTCGTGCGCATGCGCACCTTGGGACAAGTCCGTCTGGAGGTCGCGTGATGAGGGCAAAACACCCCGAAATGGCCTCAGATCAGGCCAAAATGGGCTTGAAATGGGGGGGGTGGCGTCGGAGTCGACCCGCATCATCGAAAAACGAGCCCTTGCGTCAGCAGCGAAGCTGCGCCCGTTGGGTATTTCCGCAGCCTGCTAAGCGGGACACGGCGCCATTGCAACAACGATGTGCACCCCCGTCAAGGGGAGGTGCGTGGGGCCTTGATCGGGATACTGTTGTAGTTTGGTCGGCCTCAGATGCCGTTGTGTCAGGCTGTTGTCATAATCGTTACAAATTCAGTGGTTATCTTGGCGCGTCCATCGAAGGGCGTTTGTGCCTTGCTGTTTGAGAGTTGAGATTTGATGCATTGCCGTAAGTGTGGGAATGGGCTGGCCGCAGGTGCCCGGTTTTGTGGAAAGTGCGGAGAGCCTGTGACGGTGCCTGCGCCCGAGGTGATGCCCATGGAGCCCGTGGCGCAGCCCTGCCCGAGTTGTGGTGCAGCGTGCAAGCCAGGGGCGAAGTTCTGTGGCAAGTGCGGTCATGCTTTCACAGCACCAGCACCAGCACCAGCACCAGCACCAGCACCAGCACCAGCACCAGCACCAGCCGTGGATGAAGCCGCGCCGGTTGTCACTGCGCCTGCTGATGTGGCAGCACCCGTTGAATTGCCTGCGGAGTCGCCTGAGGTGCCTATCGCCGACGTGGCGGTGGCTCCTGTGGTGGCCGCAAGCACGGCAACGACCACCACGCCGGAGCCTGAGGCATCGCCAGCGCCTTCAGCGCCTCAGCCAGCCCCTCCAGCGGCCTCGTCCTCTCCCAAGGTTGAGCGCCCCGTGCCTGCTTCGCCTCAGCCCGCCTCGCAGCCCACCCGTTCGGGCAACAAGGTCCTCGTGGCTGCGGCTGCAGCGGCGGTCGTGGTCCTGGGGGCATTCGCCTGGTGGCTGACTTCGCGCAGTTCAGCTCCGGCAGCCGACGGGGTGGCCTTGCCCGAGCCCTCGGCCGAGGCATCGGCGGCATCCATGCCTGAAGTGACGCCACCGCCTGACTCTCCCGTCGCGGAGGTGCCGGCTCCGGTGGCCATGCCTCCCGTGCCTGAGCCTGCCACGCAGGAGATCATCGAACGCGAGTCGATCGTGGTGCCGCCCAGTCCCAGCGTGGACGAAGCAGCTCAGGCCCAGGCCCGTCGCCTGAAGGTGGAAGAGGAGGCGCGTCAAGAGCAAGCACGCCGCGAGGCCCAGGCCCAGGCGCGCCAGCGTGAACTGGACAAAGCCAAACTGAATCAGGCCAACAAGACTTTGGACGATTTGCTGAAATGAAAGCAGGAGCACGCATGCACAAGATTGGATTGACCGCCATCGCCTTGACCCTTGGTCTGTCGGGTTGCGCCAACACGGCCGGGCCAGGTGCCACGGACAACAAGACCACTGGCGCCGTCGTGGGCGGGGCTCTGGGCTGCGCGGGGGGCGCCCTGTTGGCCAAGCTGGCTGGAGGGGACATGGCCGCAGGGTGCGCCCTGGGGGCGGTGGTCGGCGGACTGGTCGGCTTCGAGCGTGCGCGTCAGCAAGAAATTGCCGAAGCCGAGCGCATCCGTCAGGAAGCGATTCAGGCGACGGCGTCCCTGCCGCCTCAGCAGCGTGCGCGTGGGGGAGAGGTGAAGACGGTCGAGGTGGTGGCCAAGGACAAGGCCACGGGGAACACGCAAAAGATCAAAACCTTCGACTCCGTCAGCCTCGACCTGCCCATCTCGGCCAAGGGCACACCCGAGTACACCGCGGCCATGGGTAAGCTCAAAACCTTGGCCGAGCGGGTGGCCGACGAGCGTGGATCGGCAGAGATCGTTGTGGCTGTGACGCCGGCCGATGCCAAAGCCAACAAGGTGAACATGGCGGGGGGCAAAGTGGCCTCTCCCAAGGGCAATCCCATCACGGTCATCAAGGTGACGGACGCCAGTGTGACCAAGGGCATGGAGCGCATCACCGTCAAGGCCGGGCGCCTCAAAACCACGGAAGTCTGATCCTTTGCAACCGCCTCGCGAGGCGGTTTTTTACTCTTTCTCTCATCACTACTGCTGGGCGCGGTGATCTTGGGCTTGTACTACGTGCTCAATCGCCAACTGACCTTCGGCTTCACCGACGCTGCCGGTGAGGTGGCTGCGGTCACAAGCTGAAGTAAAACTGTTTGCCTCGCGGCGGCCCGCTCCCCGATTTCTGTTTCGCCTATGTCTTACGAATACAGCTCCGAACAAGCGCAGCTTGATTTCCCCAATCCCTACCGGGTCGAGAACATCCTGTGGGCGGTGCGTGCCACCATTTTGCTGGTGTGTGCGCTGGCCCTGATCTTCCTCGCGCGCAAGCATCTGGCCCAGCAGGCGCTGGGCAGCTTCGTCGTGCCCGTGGCCTTGGGTGTGGGCATGATGGTGTTGGCCGCCTGGAACTTTGTGCGCATTGGCCAGCAGTTGCGCGTGTTCTTCGGTCGTGGGCAACCAGCCGGGCTCGCACCTGAATTGGACGCCGACAAGCTGGGCCTGCCCGATGGCGCCAAGACGCTGATGCAGACCGTGCGTCAGGGGGCGTTGGAGTTTGCCATTCCCAGTGGCGCCCTCAACGGCGTGCTGTATTCGCTGGTCAAGGACCTGATCACGGCGCCGGCCTACATCCAGAACGTCTTGCAGAACCGCTTTGCCAACCTGGCGTCGTACGCCTTCCTGCTCTTGATCATGCTGGTCGCGATGATCTTCGTCTGGGGCTCGCCCATCCAGTCCTGGGTGGGGGCCTTCTTCCTGGCACTCGTGGTCTTCATGGCTGTCAAGCCCGTGTCGGGCAGCGATGTGCAAGCCAAGGTCAGCTTCAACCTCAAGCAGATCGTGGGGTTGACGCTCGCCGCCATCCTGGGGCCGGTGGCCCTGGGCTTCCTCAGCCATGTCCTGCCTGATCTGGAATGGGCCAGCTTCGGCACCCAGGCCCTGATCATCCTGGTGGCTCTGGCCGCCATCGAAGGCGTGTTCTTCGTCGCCGTGCAGCGCCACATCGATCCGCCGCCCCCGGTCAGCAAGGTCGATACGCAAGACAACTTCAGCTTCAACGCCGACCCCAACCTGCTGATGCAGGAACTGGATCGCGAGATGCAGCGCAACTGGACGCACCGCATCCCCAACCGCCGCTACGCCCGCGTCCTGCCCAACATCAACCTGGGCAGCCGTGCCGGCAACTTCAAGGGCCAGATGCTGGAAGAAACCCAGCCGATGGCGCCGTCGGCGTTCAAGCGCATGGACTTCTCGGTGGCCAAGGCCTACCCGCGCTTCTTCTGGCTGATGGTCATTGACCTGATGGGTGTGGCGCTGACCCTGGCGGGGGCGCTGGCGCTGGTGGTCTTCGCGGTGCGCTTCGAGCCCACGTCCGACTGGCGTCCGGTGCTGGGCTTTGCGTCGCTGGGCCTGTCGCTGGTGGCCGTCGGTGGCTATGCCTTCCGCAGTGCGCACACGCTGTGGGGCCGTTTCGACTTCGAGTCCACGCTGACTTGGGTCGAGATGGAGGGTAGCTTCATTCGCTCCAAGGTCGACATCGGCAACCGTCTGCAAGATCGTGTATTCACCGAGCGTGAGGTGGTCAACGTCGAGAACATGACCTTCCGCGTCTGGGTGATGCAGTTGCGCAGCGTGGTGTTCGGCCACCAGAGCCATGGCAGTGTCACGCCCCGCATCATCACCGGCATGCTCAGCCAGCCCAAAGAGGCCGAATACCTCAAAAACCTGGTGCGCCAGTTTGCCGGCGAGCAGAGCATTGTCATTGCGCCCACGGCCAATGAAGATGCCCGCCGCATGGCGGCCATGGGGGCATTGAACCAATTGGGCGCTGCTGCAGCGCCGGCTGCGGGGGCTTTGGCTTCGGGGATCGTCGCAGAGACCTTGCTGCAGGCGGCAGCGCCTGCCGGGGTGACACCAGTGCCAGCCGCGGTCGAGGTGACGACTCCGCAGCCTGCCTCGGAGGTGGTGTGTGGGGCCTGCGAGACGGTCAATGACAGCGGCAATGCTTTCTGCGAAAGTTGCGGCAAACCGATTCTCGCCACCTGACCTTCTGACGCTGACACATGGATCCACTTCGCGCTGACCGGCTTCTGGCCATTGTGGCCCTGACCCTGCTGGGGGTTGGTTGCGTCTACGTGCTGTGGCCCTTCATGAGCTCGCTGGCCTGGGCGGCGATCCTGGCATCAACCTGCTGGCCGGCGCTGCTCTGGCTCGATCGCATGTTGAAGGGGCGGCGCGTGTGGTCGGCAAGCCTGGTCACGGCGCTGATCACCTTGGTCGTCTTGGGGCCGGTGACGGCCCTGGCCTTCGGCCTGGCGGACAGCATGGCGCAACTGGGGCGCGGGGTCTCCGAGCTGATGAACAGTGGCTTGCCTGATGCGCCTGCCTGGCTGCGCGATGTGCCGTTGATCGGGCAGTCGCTGTTCGAGTACTGGCAGCGCCTGGCTCACGATGGCAAACGCCTGATGACCGAGTTGAGCAAGTTGGCCGACCCTGCGCAGAAGCTGGCCTTGGACACCGGCAGGATGGTGGGCAAGGGCGTGGTGGATCTGGGACTCTCGGTCTTTCTGGCTTTTTTCCTGTTTTTGCACGGTGAAGCGTTGGCCGTGCGTTTGCGAGTGGCTCTGTCGCGCTTGGCGGGTGCGCGCTCGGGCTACCTCATCGACATCACGCAGGGGACCGTCAACGGTGTCATCTATGGCATCCTGGGCACGGCCCTCGCTCAAGGGGTGCTGGCGTCCATCGGCTTCCTGATTGCCGGTGTGCCCGGTGCCATGCTGCTGGGCGTGGTCACCTTCTTCTTCTCGGTCGTCCCGGTGGGGCCGCCCCTGGTGTGGGGGGGCTCGGCCATCTGGCTGTTCCAGCAAGGCGAGCTGGGGTGGGCGGTGTTTGTCGCGGTCTGGGGCTTCTTTCTGGTCAGCACCGTCGACAACGTCATCAAGCCTTTCATCATCAGCCGTGGCTCGCGTCTGCCGTTTGCCGTGGTGCTATTGGGGGTGCTGGGTGGGGTGCTGGCGTTTGGCGTGATCGGCGTGTTCCTGGGCCCGACCTTGTTGGCGCTGGGCTATCGTTTGCTCAGCGAATGGACCACCTCAGACACTCCCGCACCTGATTGAGAGCGGCGGCGGGAGTCCGGCGGGGCAGGCGTTCGCGCCAACACCCACGCTGAAACGCTGCTGGCGCCGGCTGCCCGCAGGGTGTGAGCCACCTCGTTGAGGGTGGCACCCGTTGTGAGTACATCGTCCACCACGGCAATGTGGCGTCGCCGAAGGTGGGGCAGGGCGGCTGACGGCACGTCAAAGGCGTCGATGATCTGGGCGCGTCGGGCTTCGGCGTCCAGGCTCATCAGGCGCTCGGTGTGGCGGGTGCGCTGCAGCACATCGTGGCGGGCCGGGCAACCCAGGCGCCGGCTCAGTTGCTGGGCGAGCAACCACGTCTGGTTGTAGCCGCGTTCGCTCAGGCGTGTGCGGGACAGTGGCACCGGCACAATCAGGTCGACGCGGTGTGGGCGCTGTGAGAGTGCCTGCCACAGCAAGGTAGCCAGAGGGGCGGCCAAGGCTGTGGCTTCCTGGAATTTGAAGCGCGAGAGCACGCTGCGCCAGGGGTCTTCGTAGTCAAGAGCGGCGATCGCCCGGTCGAACTCGGGAGAGTGATCTTCACACGCAGGGCAGACGGCGTCTCGGGTGGGCTGGGGGAGTGCGATGGCGCAGCGTGCACACCGCGTGACCGGCCTTTGCCAGCGTTGCACGCAGACCCCGCACAGGGGCTGGCCTTGCCATTGACCGCACAGCAAGCAGGTGGTGGGCAGAAGGTGAGGCAGCGTGTTGGGCAGGCCGCAGGCCCTCAGCCAGGCACGCAGTCGAGAAGTCCCAGGAGGCAGCACGGTTGGCATGGCCTCAATATACTGACGCACCCCGAGCGTGCGCCATCGCCCGCAGTGGGGGCTTCAGCGCCTTTTCATCCCATGTCCGACTCCTCTCCCGCCGCCCCGTCGGCCCCGCCCGCCTGCGCTCCCCACCGTCATGCCTTGCAGCGCCAGACGCGGCGCCTGGCTGCTTTGCCCGAGGCACCCTGGCTCCATCAGGAAGTGGCGCGTCGCCTCGCCGCCAAGCTCGCACCGATCCGCTTGCAGCCCAAGACCTGGATCGATTGGTCGGCCTTTCTGGGGGCGGGCGCGGAGCTGGTGCGGGCGCAGTACCCCCAGGCCCAGCGCTGGGTGGTCGAGCCCTCGGGCGAACTGGCCCAACGCAGCCAGACCCAACTGGCCGAGACGGCGCCGCGCGATTGGCGCAAGCTGTGGCGCCGGGATGTGCCTCAGGCCCATGTCGAGCCCGTGCCGGCCGACGTGCCTTGGCGGCGTGACGGTGCCGATGGCGCCGACATGCTGTGGGCCAACATGACCTTGCATGCCACGGCCGACCTCTCAGGCTTGATGCGCCGCTGGCACGAACATCTGGCGGTGGGGGGCTTTCTGATGTGCTCCGGTCTGGGGCCGGACACCGCCCGTGAACTGCGTGCCGTGTACGCCGCGCTGGAGTGGCCCCTGCCCACCATCGATTTCATCGACATGCACGACCTGGGTGATGAGCTGGTGCAGGCCGGCTTTGCCGACCCGGTGATGGACATGGAGCGCCTGACCCTGACCTGGGAAACGCCCGAGGCCTTGCTGGCCGAGTTGCGCACCTGGGGCGGCAATGTGGCCCAAGGCCGCTTCGCCGGTTTGCGCACACCGCGTTGGCGTCAGCGTCTGCTCGATGTTTTGCGCGAGCGCCTGATGCGACCCGATGGCCGCCTGGGCCTGACCATCGAGTTGGTGTACGGTCACGCCATCAAGCCCACGCCCCGCATCAAGGTGGAAGCCGAGGCGCGCGTGTCGCTGCAGGACATGAAGCGCATGATCCGCCAGGGTGACAAGCCGGCTTGATACATGCCGACACACCGTGGTGCGTTCTGACGTCAACCACGGGTAATTCATAGCATGGAAGCGCCGATTCGCGGTTGAGGTAGCGCAAACCGCTGACTAGAATGGGTTGAACGCCTTGCGTTGCACATGGCAGCGCGGGTGGGGCGGTGTACGGCAGTCCGGGGATCCCTCTGCCGTGTACGGGTCGCACAGACCCCGTTCAACCACGACGAGTCAAGACATGAGCTATGTGCCCGGGTTTGCAGTTCGTTCGTTTGGGTCCTGGGCATCACGCCTGTCTTCCTTGAGGCGCCAAGCCGTCGGGAGCTTGCTGCTTCTGATGGTGCAAGCCAGTTGGGCGGTCAATGACCTGCCTGGCGGCCCTGCGGTGCGGCAGCTCGACCTGCACCCGCCCGCCACCCGCATCGCCGCCGAGCAGCAGTGGTTGCACTACATGATGCTCTACATCTGTGGGGCCATCTTCGTCGGCGTGTTTGGCGTCATGTTCTACGCCATCTTCAAGCACCGCAAGTCCAAGGGCGCCAAGCCGGCCGACTTCCACGAATCGACCACGGTCGAGATCATCTGGACCGTCATCCCCTTCATCATCGTGATCGGCATGGCCTTGCCCGCCACCAAGGTGGTCGTGGCCCAGAAAGACACCACCAACGCCGACCTCACGATCAAGGCCACCGGCTACCAGTGGAAGTGGGGCTATGACTACCTCAAGGGCGAGGGCGAGGGCATCTCGATGCTGTCCACGCTCGACGCCTCGCAACGCGCCCTGTCCGACGCCGGCACGCCCCAAGGTGACAACTACCTGCTCAAGGTGGACAACCCGCTGGTGGTACCGGTCGACCGCAAGATCCGCATCATCACCACCGCCAATGACGTGATCCACTCCTTCATGGTGCCGGCCTTCGGCATCAAGCAGGACGCGATCCCCGGCTTCGTGCGCGACACTTGGTTCCGTGCCGAGAAGGTGGGGGATTACTACGGGCAATGTGCTGAGCTGTGCGGCAAGGAGCACGCCTATATGCCTATCCATGTGCGTGTGCTGACTGCCGAGGACTATGCCGCCTGGGTGGCCGAGCAGCACAAGGCCATGCAGGCGAAGGCCGATGACCCCAACAAGGTCTGGACGCAGGACGACCTGATGGCGCGTGGCGAGAAGGTCTACGCGGCCAACTGCGCGGCCTGCCATCAGCCCAACGGCAAGGGCGCGGGCGCCATCAAGCCGCTCGATGGCTCACCCGTGGTGCTGGACGCCGATGTGGGCAAGCAGATCCATGTGCTGCTCAACGGGCAGAACAACAACTTGATGCCGGCCTGGCGCCAGCTGTCGGACACCGAGATTGCCGCGGTCATCACCTATACCAAGAACCACTGGTCCAACAAGACCGGGCAGGTCGTGCAGCCCGCCGCCGTGATGGCTGCGCGCAAGTGAACCAGGCCTCAGACCCCACAGGATCAGGAAAGGACTTTCCATGAGCGCAGTTCTGGATCACGCCGGCCACGGTGACCACACCCACGATGACCACGGCCACCCGCATGGCTGGCGGCGCTGGGTGTTCGCCACCAACCACAAGGACATCGGCACGTTGTACCTGCTGTTCTCGCTGACCATGCTGATGATCGGTGGGGTGTTGGCGCTGGGCATTCGCGCCGAGCTGTTCCAGCCCGGGCTGCAACTGGTCAACCCCGAACTGTTCAACCAGCTCACCACCATGCACGGCATCATCATGGTGTTCGGGGCCATCATGCCGGCCTTCGTGGGCATGGCCAACTGGATGCTGCCGCTGCAGATCGGCGCTTCCGACATGGCCTTTGCGCGCATGAACAACTTCAGCTTCTGGCTGATGATTCCGGCAGCCTGCCTGCTGGTGGGCTCCTTTTTCATGCCCGGTGGCGCACCGGCTGCGGGCTGGACGCTGTACGCGCCGCTGACCCTGCAGATGGGGCCGTCGATGGACGCAGGCATCTTCGCCATGCACCTGCTGGGCGCCTCGTCCATCATGGGCTCGATCAACATCATCGTGACCATCTTGAACATGCGCGCGCCGGGCATGACGCTGATGAAGATGCCGATGTTTGCCTGGACCTGGCTGATCACCGCCTACCTGCTGATCGCCGTGATGCCGGTGCTGGCCGGGGCCATCACGATGACGCTGACAGATCGCCATTTCGGCACCAGCTTCTTCAACCCGGCCGGTGGCGGTGACCCGGTCATGTACCAGCACATCTTCTGGTTCTTTGGCCACCCCGAGGTCTACATCATGATCTTGCCGGCCTTCGGCATCATCAGCCAGATCGTGCCGGCCTTCGCCCGCAAGCGCCTGTTCGGCTACACCTCCATGGTGTACGCCACCGCGTCCATCGCCATCTTGAGCTTCATCGTGTGGGCGCACCACATGTTCGCCACCGGCATGCCCGTCACCGGCCAGCTCTTCTTCATGTACGCCACCATGCTGATCTCGGTGCCCACAGGCGTGAAGATCTTCAACTGGGTGGCCACCATGTGGCGCGGCTCGATGACCTTCGAGAGCCCGATGCTGTGGTCGGTGGGCTTCATCTTCGTCTTCACGATGGGCGGCTTCACGGGCCTGATCTGCTCAGTCGCACCCATCGACATCCAGATCCAGGACACCTACTACGTGGTCGCGCACTTTCACTACGTGCTGGTGGCGGGCTCATTGTTTGCGCTCTTTGCCGCCTTCTACTACTGGGCGCCGAAGTGGACCGGCGTGATGGTGCCGGAGTGGAAGGGCAAGCTGCACTTCTGGTGGTCGCTGATTGCCTTCAACATCACCTTCTTCCCGATGCACTTCCTGGGGCTGGCGGGCATGCCGCGTCGCTACGCCGACTACCCCATGCAGTTTGCCGACTTCAATGCGGTGGCCTCCATCGGCGCCTTCGCCTTCGGCTTTGCACAGGTCTACTTCATCTTCGGCGTACTGATCCCGGCGATGCGTGGCAAGGGCGAGCCCGCCCCGGCCAAGCCCTGGGAAGGCGCCGAAGGCCTGGAGTGGGAGGTGCCTTCTCCGGCGCCGTTCCACACCTTCGAGACCCCGCCCAAATTGGATCCGTCGGCCACGCGTGTGATTGGCTGAACACAGGTCGTGTCGCCTGAAAACCGGATGAGGAGCCCGCCATGAGTGTCACACCTTCCATCAAACTGGGCCGACGTCGCAATGTGCGTCTGGCGCTGATCCTGGCCTCGGTGGCCGCCACATTCTTCCTCGGGTTCGTGGCCAAGATCATGCTGCTGTCTTCGCACTGAGCCCACGCCCTCACGTTTGCGCCCGAGCCCTCGCATGTCCGACCCGACCGCCTCCCCAACCCCGCAGGCCCCTCATATCGCGAAGGCGCCACGTAGACGGCACGCTCGGGTGCGCGTGGCGCTGCAGCGGGCCAACGTCGCCATGGTGGGCAAGCTCGCCCTCATCACCATGCTGATGTTTGGCTTTGGCTACGCGATGGTGCCGATGTACCGTCACATTTGTGCGGCGCTCGGCATCAATGTGCTGAGCCTGGGTGACCGGCAAATTCCGGGTGCCACCTCGTCCATCCCGCCCAACACGCAGGTGGACCGCAGCCGCACCATCACCATCGAGTTCGATGCCAACGTGCGCGGCCCCTGGGATTTCAAGCCCGCGGTCCGCTCAGTGCAGGTCCATCCAGGCGAGTTGATGACGGTGATGTACGAGTTTCGTAACCGTCAGCCCCGCGCCATGGCAGCGCAAGCCATCCCTAGCTACGCACCCAAGCAGGCCACTTCGCATTTCAACAAGATGGAGTGCTTCTGCTTTGCTGAGCACACGCTCAAGCCGGGTGAGAGCAAGCAGTGGCCGGTCACCTTCGTCATCGATCCCAAGCTGCCCAAAGACGTGGCCACCATCACGCTGTCCTACACCTTCTTCGAGGTGGGCGGCAAAGTGCCGGCCGCACCCAAGGGGGCGGTATGAGCGAAGACCTGCGCCAGGCGTCTCAGCGTCCCGGCTCGTTCTGGCAGACGCTCAAGGCGGTGGCGTGGTCGTTTTTCGGGGTGCGCAAGTCCAGTGACTACGCACAGGACGTGGCCCGGATCAATCCGGTGCACGTCATCGTTGCCGGGGTGTTGGCCGCCCTGGTGTTTGTGTTGGGGTTGGTGTGGCTGGTGCGATGGATCATCGCCAGCGGCGTCGCTCAGTGAAAGTCAGTCGAGGAGCACAACATGTCGACAGCGGTTCCCAAAGGACAAGCCCCGTACTACTTTGTGCCTGGGCCTTCCCGTCATCCGGTGATGGCATCCATCGGCCTGTTCTTTGTCATCCTCGGGGCCGGGCAGTGGGTCAATGGCGTGGGCTGGGGGGCATATTCGCTGGCCTTTGGCCTGCTGTGGTGGGCGGTGGTGCTCACGCAGTGGTTTGGCGATGCCATACGCGAGAGCGAAAGCGGGCTCTACAGCCAGCGCATCGACGTGTCCTACCGCTGGGCCATGGCCTGGTTCATCTTCTCTGAGGTGATGTTCTTCGGGGCCTTCTTTGGCGCCCTTTACTGGGCGCGCATGCATGTGATCCCGAACCTGGGCAGCATCGACAATGCCTTGCTGTGGCCTGACTTCAAGGCCATCTGGCCGTCGGATGCGCCGGGTTACACCGCCTCGCCCGCGGGCACGGTCGAGCCTTTCCGCACCATGGGTCCCTGGCCTCTGCCCACCATCAACACCGCCTTGCTGTTGACCTCGGGTGTCACCCTCACCATCGCGCACCACGCCTTGCTGGCCAACCAGCGTGCCAAAACGATCGGCTTCATGTGGATCACGGTCTTGCTGGGTGCCTTGTTCCTGGGCTTGCAAGGCTATGAGTACTACGAGGCCTACACCCACCTGAACCTCAAGCTGTCTTCGGGCATCTACGGCTCTACCTTCTTCATGCTCACCGGTTTCCACGGTCTGCATGTGTTCGTGGGCGCCTTGATGCTGCTGTTCATCACCCTGCGCCTGCAGAAAGGCCACTTCACGCCCGAGCGACACTTCGGCTTCGAAGGTGCGGCTTGGTACTGGCACTTCGTGGATGTGGTCTGGCTGGGCCTGTATGTGGTCGTTTACTGGACCTGATGGCGCGCGGTTCACACGATTCAACCGATGCCGTCTCCAGAAGCGGCATGCCCTATCGGCTTACCGGTCGATGGGCAGCCCCGTCGGTTGAATCCAGCCGAGTTGATACGCAACCCAGATGAAGACGAACAAGGCCACGGAGAGCCCCACCCGCCAGGCCAGTGCCCGCATCATGCGGCGGGGCGCTGGTGTGCTGGACGCAGGGTTGCGCAACATGGCCCGACCGGCCAGGGCCAAGGCGGCGACGATGGCCACCAGGGCCAGAGCGAGGATCCATTTCATGCGACCCGATTATGGGCGTGCCACTCTGGCCGGCACAGCGAGATGACCCCAGGTACCTCACGTCTCATCGCCTGTGTGGCCGGTGCCGCGACGGTGCTGGTGACCGCCTCGCTCGGGCAATGGCAACTGCGCCGCGCCGATGAAAAGCAGCAGGCCCAGGCGTTGCTCACAACCCGCCAGCAGCTGCCAGCCTGGCAGTCGGCCGATTGGCCTTGCGACGGGCGATCCGCCGAGGCCTTGCCCGTGCAGCGTCCGGCCCAGCTCACTGGCACCTGGCTCCCCGAACGCACTGTCTGGCTCGACAACCGTACTCAACAGGGACGTACGGGCTTCGAGGTGGTCACACCCTTGCGTCTGCACGCACCGGGCAGCTTGTGCGATGGCCGTATGCTGCTTGTGCAGCGTGGCTGGGTGCCCCGCCATGCACACGATCGTCTGCACGTTCCCGATCTGCCCACCGCAACGGGCCTCGTCACGGTGCCAGGACGGGTGGTGGCCTCGGTCTCGCGCGTGTACCAGTTGGGCGCCGAGCCGCTGCCTGTCGCTGCCGGTGGCGACGCCGTCACGAGCACCAGACCTCAGCCCCTGATCCGTCAGAACGTCGATGCCGCGTTCTGGCAAGCCTGGCTGGGGCAATCCCCGCTTCCCGGTGCAGTGCTTCAGGTGCAAGCTGAGGCTGAGCGTTCACCCAACGCCTCCACCGCTCCTGCCGTCTTGAGCCGCCAATGGGCCGCCCCCGATCTGGGGCGAGACAAGCACCTGGCCTATGCCGCGCAGTGGTTTGCCTTGTCGGCGGTGGCGGGTGGTTTGACCTTGTGGTTCCAGTTCCTCCGTCCCCGGCGTCTGGCCCGACGCCTTGCCCGAAGTGCCCACCATGCCGCCTCCTGACGCCACTTCTCCCAACCCCATGCTGCAACTGAGCGTCCACAGCCTGCCCGCGGCGGGCGCCTCGGCCGCGCAGCGCACGCGCATGGGACGGCTCAAGATGCTGCTCATCTGGGCCGTCTGCGCCGCTCCCGTCGTGGCCTCCTACCTGAGCTACTACGTCATCAAGCCCCAGGGTCGCACCAACCACGGCACCCTCATCACCCCGCCCAAGCCCATGAGCGCCGAGAAGGGCTTGAGCTTCACCAACCTGCAAGGCCAGACCGTGGCACCCCAGGCCTTGCAAGGTCAATGGCTGCTGGTCAGCGTGGCCGGTGGTGCCTGCGATGCCGCGTGTGAGCGCCAACTCTACCTGCAGCGCCAGTTGCGCGAGGCGCTGGGCCGTGACAAGGACCGCGTCGACCGCGTCTGGCTGATCCCGGACCAGGCCGAGGTGCGGCCCGCCTTGCTGCCCGCGCTGGCCCAGGCCTGGACGCTGCGGGTCGATGCCAGTCGCCTGTCGCAATGGCTGCAACCGGACGTGGGTCAGACGCTGAGCAGCCACCTGTACCTCGTGGACCCCAAGGGCGACTGGATGATGCGCTTCCCGGCCGATGCCGACCCGGCGCGCGTCAAGAAGGATCTGATGCGCCTGCTCAAGGCCAACGAGTCTTGGGACGAGGCCGGACGCTGAGGGCCCTCGCATGATCGACCTCATCAACCTGGCACCCGCCCTGGAAGTGGCCTTGCTCGGCGCCGTGCTGGCCCTGCTGGCCGCTGGCGGCGTGATGTGGCGCGCCCGCCGTGCGGGCCTGACCGGCTGGCCCGCCTGGCAGCATGCCCTGACGGTGGCCACGCTGTTCCTCACCATCGACCTTGTGGTGTTCGGCGCCTTCACGCGCCTGACCGACTCCGGCTTGGGTTGCCCCGACTGGCCCGGCTGTTACGGCCAGACCAGTCCCTGGGCGGCGCACGCCCAGATCGCAGCCGAGCAGGCGGCGGTGCCCCATGGCCCCGTCACCCACAGCAAGGCCTGGATCGAGATGACCCACCGCTACCTGGCCACCGGTGTGGGGGCCTTGATCACCGGCCTCATGGTGGCCGCATGGTGGCTGCGTGACCGGCGGGGCAGTTTGTCGCCATGGTGGGCCACGGCCACCTTTGTGTGGGTGTGCGCGCAGGGTGCCTTCGGGGCGCTCACGGTCACCCTCAAGTTGCAACCCATCATCGTCACCTTGCACCTGCTGGGCGCTTTGCTCGGCGTGGGGATGTTGACCGCCCAGGTGCGGGTGCTGGAGGGCGCCCGGTCGACGCCGAGCGAGCGCGGCCTGGGCACCCTCGAACACCTGCAGGCCTGGGCTTCGGCTCCGCTGCGGCGCTGGGGCTGGCTGGTGCTCGCCTTGGTCGCGGTCCAGGTGGCGCTGGGCGGCTGGGTCAGCACCAACTACGCGGTGCTGGTGTGCAGCGACGTTCCCACCTGCCAGGGCCAGTGGTGGCCTGACATGGACTTCGCCAATGGCTTTCACCTGATGCGTGCGCTGGGCGAGAACGGGCAGGGTGAGCCCATCAGCATGGCCGCGCTCACCGCCATCCACATGAGCCACAGGCTGATGGCCCTCGTCGTCCTCGTGGCCCTGTGGTGCTACGGTGCGGCGCTGCGGCGCTGGCGTCCCGAAGCCCAGACCATCGCACACCCTTGGCGCCGCGAAGGCCTGTGGCTGTGGGGGCTGCTGGCCTGGCAGGTGTTCAGCGGTCTGAGCAATGTGGTGCTGGGCTGGCCCATGGCCGCGGCCCTGGCGCACACCCTCGGCGCCACCTTGCTGGTCTGGCGACTGGTGCGCCTGCTGGTCCTGCCTCGCACGGTGGCTCACCAGCTGAGCGCCCAGACCTTGGCACATCAGGGACTTCACCCTGGCGTGACCCCCGTGTCCGCTTCATAGTGAGTTCATCTCCTGGAGGAAGCCATGTCCGATGCCCTTGCCGCTGCCTCATCCGTGCCGCTGTCAACGCCCCACACACCGTCGCGCATCCGCCAGTTCTATGTGCTCACCAAACCCAAGGTGGTGCAGCTCATCGTCTTCTGCGCGGTCATTGGCATGCTGCTGGCCGTGCCGGGGGTGCCCACCCAGGCCGAGGCGCTGCGGGCCGTGGCCGCCTGCGCCGGCATCTGGCTGGTGGCCGGGGCTGCGGCTGCCTTCAACTGCCTGATCGAGCAGGGCATCGACGCCCGCATGAAACGCACCGCCTGGCGCCCCACCGCGCGCGGCGACCTCACCCTGCGCCAGACCTTGCTGTTCAGCGCCGTGTTGTGCAGCCTGGGCATGGCCATCCTGGCCCTGTGGGTCAACCTGCTGACCATGTGGCTGACGCTGGCCACCTTCGTCGGCTACGCCATCGTCTACACCGTGGTGCTCAAGCCCCTCACGCCACAAAACATCGTCATCGGCGGGGCTTCTGGCGCGATGCCGCCGGTGCTGGGCTGGGCGGCCTTGCGCGGCGAGGTCGGGCCCGAGGCCCTCATGCTCTGCCTCATCATCTTCCTGTGGACGCCGCCGCACTTCTGGGCCCTGGCGCTCTACCGTGTCGATGACTATGCCAAGGCCGGCCTGCCCATGCTGCCCGTCACCCATGGCAATGCCTTCACGCGCCTGCATGTGCTGCTCTACACCCTGGTCCTGCTGGCCGGGACCTTGCTGCCCTTCATCTACGGCATGAGCGGCTGGCTCTACCTGGCTTCCGCGCTCATCCTCGGGATCTTGTTCTTGGTCTATGCCTTCCGGCTGTGGCGGCGTTACAGTGACGCACTGGCCCGCAAGACCTTCCGCTTCTCCATCATTTACCTGATGCTGCTGTTTGCCGCCTTGCTGGTCGACCATTACTGGAAGATCTGAGCGTTCACATGACCCGCAAGTCCGTTTGGCACCCCGATGCGTCCCGCCGCCGCACGCTGTTGCGTGCCGCCACCACCCTCCTGGCCGTCTCGGCCGTCTGGGGCCTCAGTGCCTGTGACCAGATCTCTGACATGACCCGCCCCAAGGCAGGCCTGAAGTTCAATGGGGTGGACATCACCGGGGCCACCTACGCCCAGAAGCTCAAGCTCAAGGACTTCGACGGGCGCATGCGCGACCTCTCCGAGTTCAAGGGCAAGGTCGTGTTCGTGTTCTTCGGCTTCACGCAGTGCCCCGACGTGTGTCCCACCACCATGGCTGAACTGGCCGAGCTGCGTCGCCGCCTCGGACCCGATGGCGAGAAGGTGCAGGGCGTGTTCGTCTCGGTGGACCCGGAGCGTGACACGCCCGAGGTCCTCAAGGGCTACCTGACGGCCATGGACCCCAGCTTCGTGGGCCTGACCGGTTCGCCCGACGAGATCAAGGCGGTGGCCAAGGAGTTCAAGGTGTTCTACCAGAAGGTGGAAACGCCCAGCGGTGGCTACACCATCGACCACACCGCAGGCTCCTACATCTTTGACCCGCAAGGCCAGGTGCGCCTGTTTGCACGCTACGGCATGCCTATCGACCAGCTCACGGCCGATGTGCGTCAACTCTTGAAGCTGCCTGCGCTGAGCACCACTGCGCATTGAGGCGAGCTCAAGCGGGGACGTGGCGTCGCCTGGCCTCCACGGCCTCGGCCCGTTTCAATCGGTCAGCAAAACCAGGCTCTGGCGCCCGCTCCACTCTTCCTCAGGTCCCAGGGTGATGGGCTCGAAGACAGCCGCTGCTTCCACGCACAACATGCACTGCCAGTCGGCATCGGGCATGTCGGCCAGCGCGGCGCATTTGTGCGGCCCCGGGTTCCAGATCACGGCATCGGGCCAGCCGGCCTGCGTGATGTTCAGACGGCGAGGACCATCGCGCAGCAACAGATCCTTCACGCCGCTGTAGATGCGGTCGAACTCACCGTAGAAGCGCTTTTCCGGGTGGTCTTCGATGTGGCGCTCGTCCAGCACCGTGTCTTCGAAGGGGCAACCCTCAAGGCCCAGCAGGCGCACCTGCGTCACATCCGACACCGCCAGATAGGTGTGCAGCGCCGCGGTGAAGTCCCACGCGCTGTCGCTGGGGTTTTGCACGTACAACTCCAGGTCCAGACGCGTGTTGCTCACCGACACCGTCAGCTCCACCGTGAAGCTGTGCGGCCACAGGGCGCGTGTTTCGGCGTTGTCGTCGAACACCAGCGTCACCTGGGCGTGGTCCTTTTCCTGGCGACTGCTCTCCACTGTCCAGGCACGGGTGCGCAGCAGGCCGTGGCGGGGCAGGCTGGTGTCCGGCCCCCGTTGATTGAACTGCGGGAAGACCACCGGCACCCCGCCGCGCACGGCCTGGCCGGGGGCGATCACCGTTTGGGGTGACAGGTACAACTGCTCCTCACCCCGCGCGGGAATCCACGAAATCACCTGTGCCCCGTGCAGCAGCACGGTGGCCTGTGCCCCATCGGGCGATTGCACGCGCACGGCCGCCTGGCCCTGCACCTCGATCATGTCCAGCTTCGCTTCACTCATGCCGTGAGTATCCACCCTTCGACCGGGTCCATCTCGGGCGAGAGGCCCCAATGGGCGTCGCCCGCTTCGTGACGTTGTTGCGCCCAGGCCGCTTGCATCAGACACAGCACCGCGTCCAGTCGGTCCCCCTTCGGGTCAGCAGCCAGGTGGTCGCGTTGGGCCGGCGTCAGCTTTAGTCGCAAGCCCAGGCGGGTGCGACCCTGCTCCAGGGCATCGATCAGGTCCAGGCGGGCGATCAGGCGCTCCGGGCTGGCCTCGGATTCGCTCTTGTAGCTGCGTCGCCCCAGTATCTCGCCTGCCAGCAGGCCCGGGTAGGCCTCCAGGGCGACGGCTTCGGGGCGACCCGCACGCAGACCGGGCAAGCTCACATTGGCCGCCACGAGGCGCTGCAGGCCCTCAAAATACATCTTGCCGACCGGCACATAGCGTGTCTGCAGTGGGCTGGTGCTCGACAAACCCGGCACGGCCCGGTCGGTCGCGCGGTGCAGCAGCTTGCTGCCCGCTGGCCGGCCCATGTCCCAGGTCTGTCCCCAGCCATCGATGAGCCGCTGAAAGCCGGCGCGGTCGTCGCAGTGGGCCTTCAGCGCCACGATCAGGCGGTCACACTCAGGCGCTGAGTCTTGAGCGTCTTGCAAAGCCCCAAAAGCCTCGCCCGGCCCCTGCGCAGCCAAGGCTTGCACGAAAGGGCGCGGCAGCCCGAAGGGAAAGTCGCAGCCCATGACGAAACCATGCGTCCAGCCGGCCGCGAGCATGCCCGCAGGCGTCAAGCGCGCGGTCCACTCATCCAGACTGGGCAGGGCCTCCAGAGTCAGTAGCTTGACTGTCTGTCCGGCACGCACCCCTTGGGCCAAGGTCAAAGGCTTGCGCCGTGTGGGCGCGCAGCTGAAGTCCAGCCCCAACAGCAGGGCAGGTCCGGCGAGGTGTGGCGTCAATTGGAGCGGCTGATGATGCAAGCCGTTGCCAGCAACTCATCGAGCAGCGCCATCGACACCTTGCCTGACACCGCGTAAGGGTCCAGCACGGGCCGCTCGGAATACTTCAGCAAAATGGCAGGATTCACCCGATCCAGGTTCACCTGGCCCATGGTCCAGTTCGAGAAGCGCCGCTCGGTGATTTCCTCGTGGTGCAGCACGATCACGTCACGGTGGCGACTGTCGCTGCAAATGCGGCGATAGAGATGGTTGACCGCATCACGGCCCCCTTCCAGCACCTGCATGAAGATTTCATCGCTGTGACACAGCAGACCGGTCACGCCCAAGGCCGGATTGGTCTTGCGTGACGTGGCCAGGATGCTGTCGATCACCTCGGGCGTCAGCGGCTCAGCCGCGCGGCTGGCGTAAAGCAGTCGAACCAACATGGCATCAGCCTTTCTTGTTTGTCACCAGAGACAGGAATTCGCGACGCAGATTGGGATCCTTCAGGAAGGAGCCGCGCATCACACTGTTGATCATCTTGGAGTCCATGTCCTTGACGCCGCGCCAGTGCATGCAGAAATGGTCGGCCTCCATGATCACGGCCAGGCCATCCGGGTTCATGCGCGACTGCAGCACATCGGCCACCTGGGTCACGGCTTCTTCCTGAATTTGCGGACGGCTCATGATCCAGTCGATCAGACGTGCGTACTTCGACAGACCGATCAGGTTGGAGTGCTCATTGGGCATGATGCCGATCCACACCTTGCCGATGATGGGGCACAGGTGGTGTGAACAGGCGCTGCGCACCGTGATGGGCCCGACGATCATCAACTCATTGAGTCGCTCGACATTGGGGAACTCGGTGACCGGCGGTGCGGCCTGGTAGCGACCCCGAAAGATCTCGTTGAGATACATCTTGGCCACACGGCGGGCCGTGTCCTGCGTGTTGTGGTCGCTCTCGGTGTCGATCACCAGGCTGGACAGCACACCACGCATCTTGAGCTCGACCTCGTCGAGCAAGGCTTCCAGCTCACCCGGTTGGATGAACTCGGCAATGTTGTCGTTCGCGTGAAAGCGCTTCTGTGAGGCCTTGATTCGCTGCCGGATCTTGAGGGACACCGGCACGCCGTCGTCGGACGCGTGGCCCGAGGCGTCGGCGTCCAGGGCTGGATCGGAAGAGGAGGAAGGGTTCATGGCATGTCCTGGGCTACGAGGGGCACGTACAGCAAGCAGCCATCGTAGCGCCCAATCCGCCTTCCTGCTCGGTCCCTGGGCGAGCCCTCATTGCCCACATGGAGGCTTCCAAGCCCCCGACCCACACGCCTCAACCTTTGGTCAACGCACTGCGGGGCACCCGGCTCGCTGGGGCTGTTGGGCGCACAAGCGGCGCTGATCTTTGCTCAGGCTGGTTGGGCGGGTATGCGTGAACATGGCCTCCAGCAAGGCGACATCGGCGTCCTGACCTCGCTTTGTCGCCACCGCGCGCGGGCGATTTTCGGCCCTTGCTGGCCGCTTTGCGGCTTTCTCCGTACGGGGAGATTCGGCCACTCTGGGACTGGGGGGGGCGTCGCGCGTCTCGGTGACCGGGGGTGTGCGTGACACCTTGTCGGTCGATGCCGACGACGTCCTCAATGGCGCCGCAACCGGGCTGTTCGGTGGTGAGGTGGCTGCCACCGTGGCCACGGCGACGGCTGCTACAGGAGCCAGATCTTCAATCAAGGCGGTCTGGGGTGTTGTGTTTGCCGGGGCAGGCGGTGTCAAGGGCGCGGCGGACTGCGACGCAGCGTGCTGCGTCGCGAGGGCGGCAGACGGCGTGGTGTGGGCTGTTGTGGGCCGCAGCGCTGACTCGTTGGCAACGGCAACGGGACGTGCTTGCGGATGCCCTTGCGCCAACACCAAGGCAAAGCCCGCCAGCAGGCCCAAAATGCCCATTCCCATCAAGATCATCAAGGCTCTGAACTGCCAATTGCTGCGGCCTCTACGTGCTCGTGCACGGTGAGACGCCCGTTTGGAGGGGGGGCGGTTGGCAGCGAGCGTCGATAGAATCCGCACGCGCTCCGGCGAGTGGTCCTCCTCGGCCTCCATGCCGGCAAACAGACTGGGACGGTCCAGCGCGGGCTTCGCGTTCGACCTCGAAGAATGGGTGTGGCGAGCCCATGGCAGGCCCTGGTCATGGCTCAAGCCCGACTCCCTGTTTGGTTTTATGAATGTGTGAACCGGCGCATTCTAGGGAGGCGGACTGCACCGTGAAAGTCCCCCGAGCGGTGGCTGCAAAGACTGGTTACAAGAATGATGCAAACAGGGTGGGTGTTGGGCTACTTCGTGCTGGTCAGCGTGGTGTTGGCCATGTGGGTGTTTCCTCACTGGCGCCAAGCGATCTCGCTGCGCTGGCAACGCTGGTGGCATCGAGGGCTGCGTCTTGGGCAGGGCGTGGGGGCACAGATTCAGCAGGTGCCAGTGAGCTGGTCGCGTCAGGTCGATGGCGCCATGCGCGGTGTTCGCCAGGGTTGGTCTCGTCGCTGGCACTGGGTGCTGGGGGGCGGTACGCTGTTGTCTCTGCCTGTGGCGTTCGCGCTGGGCTGGAGCCTGTGGGGCACTCGCACCCTGGAGGGCTTCGACGACCGCATCGATCCGCTTCACCCACAGGTGGCTCAGCTGTTGCAGGGCGAGCACCTGGTGCCGCCCCCTCCCTTGCCACCCGAGGTGTTTGACACCGCTGAAGTCGAGATCGTGCGGCCTCTGCTGGCCAGCGCGGACCGGCGTTGGGAGCAGATGGACCCCGATTTCGTGCAAACGCTGCTGCGCGTTTTCAAGATCATGAAGGAGGAGCACGGCTACGACATGGCCTTGCTGGAGGGCTGGCGCAGTCCCGAACGTCAGGCCATGCTGGCGGCCAAAGGTGGACATGTGACCAACGCCGGCGCCTGGCAGAGCTACCACCAGTACGGCCTGGGCGCTGACTGTGCTTTCTACCGAGATGGCAAGCTCGTCATCAGTGAAAAAGACCCCTGGGCCATGCGCGGTTATCAGCTGTATGGCGAGGTTGCCGAGCGCTTGGGACTGACCTGGGGGGGGCGTTGGCAGATGATGGACTTCGGTCACGTCGAGTGGCGCAAGCCTGGCGTGCGCGAAGCCATGCGGGCAGCGCGTAACCGCTGAGCGCACTTGACACAGACTGTCACAGTGTCACCCCTCTAGCGGGGGGGCTCGCGGGGGGCTGCTGCGCCTTAGACTGCGCCCGCGTCGGTTCATCCGGCCGCACATACAAAGAGATTGCAGGGAGCGCAGGGACCATGGGACGCCCATTCATTGTCTTGGGAGACAGCACCAGCCATGGCGGCAAGGTGGTGGGGGCCTCGGCAAGCACCGACACCCATGGCCGTCGCATTGCGCGGGTGGGTGACAAGGTCACTTGCCCCAAGAAAGGTCATGGTGGCACCACCGTGATCGTGAGTGGCGATCCCACCATGATCATCGACGGCCAACCTGCTGCCCGCCATGGCGATAAGTGCGCCTGCGGGGCCACCCTCATCTCCGGACAGGCGGTCTCCACCGGCATTTGAGCCTTTGCGGGCTCTCCACACCGTCACAGGTGCTGCCATGTGGCAGCACGGTCATCGAGCAGGCAGTCAGAGCATGGCCAGGATTTTCAAAGTGCTGGGGTTGGGGTTGGTGATCGCCGCCATCGTGTGGCTGGTCACCATCTGGCAATGGCAGAACGCCGAGCGCGACATCGGCATGGGCGACATCGTCCTGCAACTGCTGGTGCTGCCGCTGCTGCTCACCGGAGGCTTGCTGGCTGGGATATGGGGTGTGCAGCGCTTGCGGACGTCCGTGGCCGACTCGGCCGCGATGCCTGGCATCCGTGCACCCACACCAGGCGAGCAGGCTGCCGAAGCGAGCTTGTCGGCCGAGGCACAGGCACAACGTCAGGCCTCGGCCTGGGTGCTGGCCGAAGCGGTGCACCTGCCAGCGGGCGTCGACAGTGACACCGCCTGGTCCAGCCTGCAAGCCGGCGTGGTGCGACCGGATCTGGATGCGCATTTGCAAGACCTGGAAGGACTGCCTGTGTTCACCGCCCGAGTGCCCGACATCGATCTGGATGACTGGCTGCTGGCACACGGCGAACTGGCGCATCCGGACGAGGGTGGTTTACCCCCGGCCGTGCTGCGTGCATTGGCTTTGGTCGAAGCCCCCTTGCACCGGGTGCTTGACGTGCTCTCTGGCTTGCACGCAGACCATGCGCAGGGGCAAGCGTCGAGCGACCTGGCGTTTCATGCGCCGGCACTGGAGGAGCAGTCAGTGGGCAAGGCACACCTCGCTGGTGTGGCCCATCCCATGTCGCCTGCGCTGGCGGCGTCACGTGAGGCGCGGCGTCCGCGCGTCACGGTGCGAGTGCTGTGGCCCTCACATTGGCAGGAGGCCGACCGCGACGCGGCCACCGTCTGGTTGCAGGGGCAGTGCACGGTGCTGCAGGACTGGACCACCGCGGTGTCGGCGCACGCTCCGGTATGGCAAACCAACACGCTCACCCACGCCGAGGCCTTGTGGTCCGAGATCGACCAGCACCTGCTCCGATGGACGCGTGAGTCCCGCCCCGAACTGCTGCTGATTCTGGCCGTGGACAGCGCCATCGATGCCGATCGGGTCGATCACATGCAGGCTGTGGGCGAATTGTTCACCGCGCTCCATCAGACCGGTCGCGTGCCGGGGGAGGGGGCTGCGGCTTTGTTACTGGCTCATCCCATGTGGCCGCAGTTGCAAGCGCAGGTGCCCGAGGCGATGCGCTTGTGGAGGCCGATCTGCGGCCGGCGTGACAAGTCAGCTGATGCCGCCGGTCGGATTGGTTGCAGCACCTTGACAGCGGTCTTCACCGAGTTGCTGCAGCGGACCTCTCCCTCGCCCGAGGGGCTGGTGGTGGTCTCCGATGCGGATCATCGCGCGAGCCGCACCGGCGAACTGTATGAAACCCTGCAAGACGTGCTCCCAGACCTCGACCCTGTGCAGCAAGTGACGCGGGTGGGAGAGGCCTGTGGTGACCTGGGCGTGGCGCGGGCGCTGGTGCCCACAGCGCTGGCCTGTGCGGCCCTGCGGGCCAGCGAACAAGCGCAGCGCGTGGCCGTGGCCACCCTGGTGCAGTCTTCTCATGAACGCGTGGTTGTGGCCTTGTCGCCGATGCCACCCCTGCAGGCCGTCCCTGACGCAGCCTGAATGATCTGGATGTTCCCATGCAAAGAATCTGGCGATTTCTCCTTGACTCCCGCACCTTGACGGTCATCGGCGTGGCCGCGCTGGCCGGGCTGCTCCTGCTGGGTGCCAACACGATGAAGGTCGGGTTGATCTGGGTGGGCGCGGTGCTGGGCCTGCTGCTGGTGGCCTGGTTGATCGTCTGGGGCGTGCGCCGCTGGCGGGCGCAGCGTGCCGCGCAGTCCCTCGAGCAGGCGATGGCCGACGAGGCCGACAAAGCCGTGCGCGAAGCTGCCAGCGCCGGGCGCCAGGATGAAGTGGCCGCTGTGCGCGAACGCATGGCAGAGGCTGTCAAGCTGATCAAGACCTCTCGCCTGGGCGAGACCTCGGGCTCAGCCGCCTTGTACGAGCTGCCCTGGTACGCTGTCATCGGCAACCCGGCTGCGGGCAAAAGCTCGGCGGTGGTCAAGTCGGGTTTGAAGTTTCCCTTTGCGGACAACACCGACAACGTCATCCAGGGCATCGGAGGCACGCGCCATTGCGACTGGTACTTCACCACCGAAGGCATCTTGCTGGACACCGCAGGCCGTTACTCGGTGCATGAAGAAGACCGTGGGGAGTGGCTGGGCTTCCTGTCCCTGCTCAAGAAGCATCGCCCGAAAGCGCCGCTCAATGGCGTCATCATTGCCGTCAGCGTGGCGGAGCTGGGCGCCAACAAGCCCGAGTTCGCGATTGACCTGGCGCGCAAGCTGCGCCAGCGTGTCCAGGAGCTCACCGAAAAGCTGGAGGTCTTTGCGCCGGTCTATGTCGTGTTCACCAAGGCCGATCTGATCGCGGGGTTCGTGGATTTTTTCGAAGACCGCGAGCGCAGCGAACGTGACAAGGTCTGGGGCGCCACCCTGCCTTACGACACCACTGGCAGAGGCGACGTCATCGCGCAGTTCGAGCAACAGTTCGATCTGCTCTATCAAGGCCTCAAGGATGCCTCGGTGGCGCGCATGTCGCTGCACCGGGGAGAGCAGTTGCCCCCGGGTGTGCTGACGTTCCCGTTGGAGTTCGCTGCGCTCAAGCCCGCCTTGCGAACCTTCCTCAACACACTGTTCGAGGACAACCCTTATCAGTTCCGCCCCATCTTCCGCGGCTTCTACTTCACGAGCGCCGTGCAGGAAGGGCAGTCCACAAGCCGTGCCAGCGAGCGTGTGGCCGAGCAGTTTGGCCTGCAGCTCCAGCAGGGGCCGGCCGCTGCCGTCTACTCACAGAGTGGCTTCTTCCTCAAAGAGCTGTTCTCGCGCGTCATCTTTGCTGACCGTGATCTGGTCAAGCAGTACACCAGCCGTCACAAACTGCGGCTGCGCTATGCGGCCTTCTTTGGTGGTCTGACCTTGGTGGGAGCCGTGCTGGCCGGCTGGACCTGGTCTTACATGGGCAACCGACAGTTGGTGGCCCATGTGCAGGCAGACCTGCTCAAAGCGCAGCAGGTTCAGCAACAGCGGGTGGACCTGCAGTCACGTCTGGAAGCGCTGGAGATTCTGCAAGACCGTCTGGAGCAGATGCAGCGCTACCGCAGCGAGCGCCCCTGGTCGATTGGTTTGGGTCTCTATCAGGGAGACACCATCGAGGCCCGCCTCAAGGAGGAGTACTTTCACGGCCTGCAGTCGGTGATGCTCAAGCCGGCCGCCCAGGCCATCGCCGGCTACCTCACGGAGGTCAATACCCATGCCTCGGAGTTGCGTCCCTTGCAGCGTGCCGCCGAATCGCCCGGGATGGCCGTGGCAGATGCCGGTGCGGCGATGCCCGCTGTGGGGGCCGCCTCAGGGGTCATGTTGGTGAGCACATCTGCCGCCCCGGGCAATGCAACCACTGCATCGGTAACGTCCGGGGTGGCGACCACCAGCGGTGTGGCCTACACCCAGGCTTCCAGCACCAACGTCACCGAGGCCTATAACGCGCTGAAAGCCTATTTGATGCTGGGTGATCGCAGTCGGCTGGAGGCCGGCCACATGAGCGATCAACTCACGCGTTTTTGGCGGAACTGGTTGGAGGCCAACCGTGGTGCCATGCCCCGCGAGCAACTGATTCAGCGGGCCGAGCGCATCATGTCCTTTGCCTTGGCGCAAATGAGCGATCCGGATTTCCCGCAACAGGAACTCAACCTCACCTTGCTGGACCAGACCCGCGAGAACCTGCGTCGCGTCGTCAAGGGCATGCCCGCTCGTGAGCGCGTTTACAGCGAGATCAAAGCCCGCGCCGCCACCCGCTTTGCGCCGGTCACCGTCACCCGGTTCGTCACGGAGGGCGATCGTCAAATCGTCGCCGGCAGTCATGCGGTTTCGGGCGCCTTCACGCGTGAAGCCTGGGAGCAGTACGTGAAGGACGCGATCCAGAACGCTGCGCACACCGAGTTGCAATCGTCGGACTGGGTGCTCAAGACAGCCGCGGCCGACGACCTCACCCTGGAGGGCAGTCCGGAGCAGATTCAGAAGGCGCTCACGCACCTCTACAAGACAGAGTACGTGCGAGAGTGGCAGAAGTTCATGCAGGGTCTGACCGTGCACGACTTTGCGAGCTTCGATCAGGCCGTGTTGCACATGAACCGTCTGGGCGATCCCAGCAATTCGCCCGTGGGCGTGCTGCTGCACACCTTGTACGATCAAACCTCATGGGACAACCCCTCTCTGGTCAACGAGCGTTTGGCCAAGGGGCAAAAGAGTTTCCTGGAGTGGTTCAAGCAACGCATCCTGAGCGTCACGCCCAGCCCCACGCCGGTCAACGTGAATCTCACATTGGGCAAGGACGCGCAGATCCCGATGGGGCCGATCGGGCAGGAGTTCGCCAGCTTGCACCGCTTGATGATGCCGCGTGAAGGGCAGGAGCCACTGATTCGGCATTATCTGGAGGCACTCTCCAAGATCCGCTCACGCTTCAATCAGATGAAGACCCAGGGCGATGCGGGGCCTGCGTCACGCAAGTTCATGGTGGAAACACTGGAGGGCAGTGGGGAACTGGCTGAGGCGCTCAAGCTGGTGGACGAGCAGTTGCTCAACGGTCTCAGCGAGCCCGCACGCAATGCCCTGCGACCGATCCTGGTGCGCCCCTTGATGCAGGCTTATGGCGTGATCGTCAAGCCGGCCGAAGCCGAGCTCAACCGCGTGTGGATGGCGCAGGTGTTCGAGCCCTATCAGCGCACCCTGGCCAACAAATATCCGTTTGACCGACAGGCGCGCATGGAGGCCAGTCCGGTGGAGGTGGCCAAGGTCTTCGGGGCAGAAGGGGCTGTGAGCAAGTTCGTCGAGCAGTCTCTGGGTGCGCTCGTGCTCAAGCGCGGTGACAGCATCACGCCACGCACCTGGGCTGACATGGGGGTGCGCCTGAGGCCCGAGTTTGTGAGCGGTGTCGGAGCCTGGATGGCGCCGCTGGGCGGGCAGTCTGCCACGTCGGCGGGGGGCGCGGCGGGCGGTAGCGCGGCCGAGGTGCAAACGGTGTTCCAGATGCTGCCACAGGCCGTGCCGGGACTGACCGAGTACACCATCGAGGTCGATGGTCAGGCACTGCGCTATCGCAATGGCAAGGCCAGCTGGACCCATTTTGTCTGGCCCGGTCCGGGCACGCCGGGAGTGAAGATCTCAGGGGTCACCTATGACGGCACCCCCGTGACCTTCTTTCAGGAGCCGGGGCGCTTTGGGCTGGAGAAGATGATCAATTCCGCGCAGCGCAAGCGCGTGGACGATGGGGTGTTCGAGCTGCGCTGGGCGAAGTCCGATACGGCCGTGGCAGTGCAACTGCGCATCATTTCGAATGCCGATGCGCCCACCGCTCAACCGGTGGCCCAGGCTGCTGGTACAGGGGGAGCTTCTTCGGCAGGGTTGGGCAACTTGCCTGCCATCATTGCCGGCCCGGTCGAACCGGTGGCGGCGGAGGGCACCTTGTGAGCGCGTCGGCCCCTGTCAACCATGAGCTGCTGTATTTCGGCAAGCTGCCCTCGCGCGGTGACTTCGTGCGCAGCAGCCATCATGGTGCTTTGATCGAGCATCTGGACCGTTGGCAATCTCAGACGATGGAGCGTCTGGCCACCGATCCTCGCTGGAAGCTGCGCTATGACGCTGCCCCGCCTGTGCAGTTCGCCATTTTGGGAACCGCCAGTCGCGTGGGACTGGCTGGCCATTGGCGCGCCAGCCAGGACACCTCGGGGCGGCGCTTTCCTTTCATCACCGCCTGTTCGTTCGACGTTGTCACGCCACGGACCTTTCCGGATGTTGCGCCTGTGGCCCTGGCTCGGGTTTGGGGGCGTCTGGATCAGGTATCCGGTGTGGCGCATGCCGCCACCGATCTGTCCCACGCACAAGCGAGCCTGCAGGCACCCGTGTCGCATGACGTGCCAGAGTCGGTGGCACGCGGTGTCCTGCAGGAGTTTCTGGATACCCACACGGTGGCCAGTCTGGAGCAGATGCTCGCGGCCAGTGGCGCCAAGGTGTGCGTGCGTCAGGCCACGCTGGCGTTGGGCTTGCTTTTGCAGCCGGTGATGAGTCAGGGGGCCGGGCGCTTGAGCAAGGCACTGTGCCTGCCCCTGGTCCACGACGCGAGCTTGCGCGGATCGGTGGCGGCATTCTGGCTGTCTCTGGTGCTGGGCTTCTTTCGCCGTCACGATGTGGAGTTGGGGCTCTACCTGGTGAGCCATGAGGGACTCACCCATCTTGTGATTGGCTTCCAGGGGGCCTCGCCGGCCACGCTGAGCACCTTGATTGACCCCTACACGCTTGCCCAGGAGGCGGTCAGTGTCAACCAGGCCGAATGGGTGGAGGACGAGGTGCAGACGGATTACGGTTTGCGCAAGCTGTCGAACTACCTGCGTGATCCTGGTCTGTCCTTGTCGCAGGCTTTGGCCACCTATCAGGAAGTGTTTCTCGGAGTCTGATGTGATGCAAGCGGTGAAATGGATGCATGGGGTGCGCCTGGGTGTGCTCGTCGGGCTGGGGCTGTGTGCGGCCTGGGTGGGGGCGCAAGCCACCGGCGGGGCACAGATACAGGGGCCGGGGCAGGTGGTGGTGGCTGGCACGGTGCCAGATGAGGCCACACGGGTGGCGGTGATCTCGCGTTTGCGTGAACTCTACGGGGCGGAGCGTGTGGTGGACCAGCTGTCGCTCGGCTCGGTGGTTGCGCCGCCGCAGTGGTCACAGCATGTGCAAAAGCTGCTGTCGCCAGCGCTCAAGCAGGTCAGCCACGGCCAGCTCAGCATCCAGGGGCAGACTGTGGACCTCAAGGGGGAGGTGGGCAATGAGGCCGTGCGCCAGCAACTGGCCAGCGAGATGGCACAGTCGCTCAATCCGACCTACACCGTGCGCAACGGCCTGCGCGTGGCGGCACAGGAGCAGGCGGTGGTGGACCAGGCGCTGGCCAATCGCATCGTGGAGTTCGAGCCCGGCAGTGCGGTGCTGCGGCCCGCAGGTTTGCTGATCCTCGATGAGATGGCAGCGGCGATGGCGCGTTTGCAGGGGCGCCGTTTCGAGGTCATCGGGCACACCGATGCGCAGGGGAGCCATGCCTCGAACGTCAGCTTGTCCCTCGCTCGAGCCCAGGCCGTCAAGAGCTACCTTGTCAGCAAGGGACTGCGTGCCGACAGCTTGAGCACGTCCGGTCTGGGGCCGGATCAGCCGGTGGCGAGCAACGCCACCGATGAGGGGCGTGCGCGCAATCGCCGCATCGAGTTCCGTGTGGGCAGTTGATGGCGCGGTGTTGACCCGCTGGGCCGCCCTGGCTCCGTGCATCGCTGCACGCAAGCCCCGATGGGTGAGATCAGCCGTGGTCGCCAGTGGGCTTGTCCAGCCCCAGCAACTCTTCGAGGTGCGACATGGCACCTTGGTCCTTGATGACCTGGCTGAGCCACTCGTGCAAGGGCATCTCGCCCCATTTGACGGCCTTCTCGGCCAGGTAAGCCACCGGGCTGTGTGGTTCGGTGCGTCGAAAGAAACCGGCCACGTCACGCAATTGCTGCAAGGCCTGCGCGCGTGTTTGCAGGGGGCCACCGACGGCGAGGGGGCCCGGTCCCGCGTGTCCCGGGCTGACTGCTTCCGGGGCAGGGGGCGTTGGTGCACTGGCCTCGTTCACCTCACCGTGAAGTGCGCCCACTTCCCGGGCCAGTCGCTCGATGTCATGCACCGCCTGCGAGAGAGCCTCCTTGGCGGCGACAAAGCTCGGACCGTTGTCACCCAGGTGTCTGTCGACCACTGTTTGCCAGGCGAGCAAGTCCTGCTCGCACTCGCGGGCGGCGGCCAGTGTGCTCTGAAGCGTGTCAACCGGGGTGTCGCGCAGCGCACGCTGGAACTGCTCTGGCGTGATTCGGTCACTGCCGGTGCGGGCGGCCTCGTCGGGTTCGCGCTCCAGCCGTGCCGCGTGCTGGCGAGCCAGGGTGAGGTCGTGCAGACTGTAGACGGCACCTTTGCGAGACTGCGTGATCGGCAGTGAGGTGGCCAGGCTGACCACGCGTTGCAGCAGCCAGCGCATGTTGCCGATGCGCTGCTCGTGATCGCCGTCGTCGGCCACCGGATGCAGAGGCTCCCAGTAGCGCTCGCACAATGCGGTGCACACGCGCAAGCCACGCGCCAGGCCGGCGTAGCCCTGCGTGAGGGCCCAGGCCTCGGTCAGCCACATGGCCAGACGCAGGTCTTTGGTTCGGGTGCCCAGCAATGCTTCGCAGGTCCTTGCCACGCCGAGCCAGTCTGCCACTTTCAGGCTGGTGACCCATTCACCTTGATTGAGTGTGGCGTCGTCCGCGCGCCGCATTTCATTGATGGTGTCGAACTCTGAAGAGAACGACAGATCGTCGCCGCAAGGCGCGTGCGCGGCCAGCGGCGTCAGCAAGACTTCCATTTCCATGACATCCCTGTTTGTAGGTGCGGCTGCCTGGGCGCAGGGCCCGCGCGGCGCGCGTCAGGCATCATTCCATGGGCACCGCCAGCAAGCGATCACCCGAAGAGGGGGCAAAGGTAATTGGTTGTGAATGGCCTCACGTAATCAGATGCGAGTGATTCGCAATTGCAACTGATGTGTTAAGCTACGGCCCATGAATTCGTTCGCGCTCCCGCTTTCGCCCCAGCTGCTGCGGCCGCCAGTCGAGCTCACACGCCTGCAGCGTGTGGGTCTGGCTGTCTCCGTGCTGGTGGTGCACGCCAGTGCTGCGCTGGTGTTCTGGCAGTTGGCGCCCGAACCGGTCCTGATGGCCGAATCTGCCCCCATCACCGTGACGCTCATTGCCGATGCGCCGCAGACTCAGGCCGTTCGTCCAGCGGTGACGCAGCCGGTGGCACCGACCCCGGTGCCGGTGGTGCAGCCCCGCCCCACGCCTCCGCTGCCGCGCCCGGCGCCGCCCTTGGTGGCTGCGCCCCGCCCGGCCACACCGCAAGACATGCAGGTTCCTGTGGCTCCGCCTGTGCAGCCTGCGCCTCAGGCGCCTGCCGAGGCAGCACCAGCGCCCCAGGCTGCCCCTGCCGCGCTGGCTGCGCCGGCCGGGGCGGTGACGGCCGCGCCAGCCGGGCAGGTTGGCCGCGCGTCCACACAGCCCAAGGTGCTGCCTTCGTCGGCCGTTCGCTACCTGCTGGAGCCCATGCTGAGCTATCCCCGCGTCTCCCGTGAATTGGGTGAGGAGGGCGTGGTGCGCCTGAAGGTGCTGGTGGACGAGCAGGGACGCCCCCAAGAAATCGAGGTCGCCCGCTCATCGGGTTACCCGCGCCTGGACCAGCAAGCGGTGCAGGCCATGAAGAAAGCGCGCTTTCAGCCGCACCTGGAGGACGGGCAAGCCCGCAAGGTGTGGGTGACCGCCCCCCTGACATTCAATCTGGAAGACTGACCATGACCGATATCGCTGCTGCCGTGCCTGCTGCTGTGCCTGTTGCATCGGCACCCGAGCTGGGTTTCACGCACTTCATTGCCCAGACCGACCTGGTCGGCCAGGGGCTGTTTGTCATCCTGGTGGTGATGTCGCTGATTTCTTGGGCGCTGATTGTCATCAAGGGGGTCGGCTTGTTCCGGCGCCAGCGTCGCAGCCAGGCCTTTTTGAATTTCTTCTGGAACGCGACCTCGCTGGAGGCCGTGCAGAACGAGATTGCCACCCACGGCGTCAATGAGCCCTTTGCCCACCTGACGGCGCACGCCATGCATGCCCAGGCGCACCATGCCCGTTACGGCGCGGCCAAGCTGGAAGAGGCCGGCAGCGCACAGGACTTTCTGACCCGCACCATCAAGAAGGTGCTCGATGAGGAAACCATGCGCATGGAGAGTGGCTTGAGCGTGTTGGCCACCATCGGGGCCACCGCCCCTTTCGTGGGGCTGTTCGGTACGGTGTGGGGGGTGTACCACGCGTTGTTGGCGATCGGTGCGACCGGTGCCGGCACGCTCGACAAGGTGGCCGGTCCGGTCGGTGAGGCCCTGATCATGACCGGTGTGGGACTGGCGGTCGCCATCCCGGCCGTGATGGCTTACAACTGGTTGACCCGCAGCAACCGCGTCTGGGGCGCACGTCTGGACGCGTTTGCCTTCGAGCTGTTCACGTTCCTGTCGACCGGTCAGACCTTGAAGACCAGTGTGGAGGGCGACTCGTCGACCGCTCAGGCTGCTCCCGTGCGGGTGGTCAAGTCCGGCCACGCCGCCTGATGCTGCTTTCAAAGGATTGAGCCATGGCCTTTGCCAGTTTTGACAGCAAGAGCAACAGCGCGCCCGTGTCCGAGATCAACATGGTGCCGCTCATCGACGTGATGTTGGTGTTGCTGGTGATCTTCATCGTGACCGCGCCGCTGTTGAGCCATTCGGTGAAGCTGGACCTGCCCAAGGCCAGTGCGCAGGTGATGTCTGCCAAGGCCGAGAAGATCGACTTGTCGATCGATGCCAACGGCGTGCGTTACTGGAATGGCGCAGCACTCAGCCGTGAAGAGGCTGCCGCCCGGTTCGTGACCGAGGGGCAGAAGGAGACACAGCCTGAGATCCATCTGCGCGCCGACAAGACGGTGCCGTATGGTGCGGTAGCCGAGACCCTGGCCGATGCTTCCAAGGCTGGGTTGAGCAAGATTGGTTTCGTGACGGATCCTGCGCCAGTGCAAGCGCCGGTGCCGACGGCTGCGGTTGAGCTCAAGTCGAAGCCTTGAGTGATGCCTTGTGATGATGGGGCCCCTGCGTGGGGCCCTTGTTGTATCTGGATGGCAGGGGCCTGGGTTTAACATCGTCGCCATGAGCACGCCTGTTTCCCCCTCCATGTCGACTGAGGCACCGCCTCAGATTCCGCCTCAGGCCTTGGCTGGACTGAAGGTCATTGAACTGGGCCAGTTGATTGCGGGTCCATTTGCCGGCAAGACCCTGGCCGACTTTGGTGCCGAGGTCATCAAGGTGGAGCCACCTGCTGCGGAGGGCGGGGCCGGAGGCGATCCGCTGCGACAGTGGCGCATGCTGCACAACGGCACCAGCGTGTGGTGGCAGGTGCAAAGCCGCAACAAGCAAAGCGTGGTGCTGGACCTGCGTACCGAGGCTGGTCGAGACACGGTGCGCCGCCTCATTGACGAGGCCGACGTGCTCATCGAGAACTTCAAACCTGGCACGCTGGAGAAGTGGGGCATGGGCTACGAGGTGCTCAGCCGGAGCAATCCGGGGCTGATCATGTTGCGCGTCAGCGGTTATGGGCAAACGGGTCCTTACCGCGACCGTCCTGGCTTTGCCGTGGTGGCCGAGGCCATGGGCGGCATGCGCTACCTCAATGGAGAGCCCGGTCGCCCGCCCGTCCGTGCGGGGGTGAGCCTGGGCGATACGCTGGCCGCCTTGCATGGCGTCATCGGTGTCTTGCTGGCCTTGCAGGCCCGCCAGCGCAGCGCCAGCCGTGATGCGCCCAAGGGCCTGGGCCAGGTGGTGGACGTCGCTTTGTACGAGTCGGTGTTCAACTGCATGGAAAGCCTGCTGCCCGAGTACAGCGCCTTCGGAGCCGTGCGTCAACCTGCCGGTTCGGCGCTGCCCGGCATTGCGCCCAGCAATGCCTATCCTTGTGCCGACGGCATGGTGGTGATCGGTGGCAACGGAGACTCGATCTTCAAGCGACTGATGATCGCCATCGGACGTGATGACCTGGCCACCGATCCGCAACTGGCCAGCAACCCAGGTCGGGTGGCGCGCGTGACCGAGATCGATGCCGCCATTGGCGCATGGACGGGCACGCGTCAGGTGGCGCAGGTGCTGGAGGTGCTCAACGCCGCCAGCGTGCCGGTGGGGCGCATCTACACGGCGGCCGACATCGCCGCCGATCCCCATTACCAGGCGCGGGAGATGATCGTGCCGGTGACCACACCCGATGGACTCACGGTGCAGGTGCCGGGCATCGTGCCCAAGCTGTCGCGCACACCGGGCGCCATCACGCGCCGGGCGCCCACCTTGGGTGAAGACACCGAGGCCGTGCTGTCGCGCCTGCAGCCGTAGTGTGAGCGCACCGGTCAGCCGTAGTGCTGCAGCAGGTGGTAGCCCCGTGAGGAGTGAACCAGGGCGTAGTGGCGTGTGGTCCAGCGCAGCGCTGGCAAGGCGTGCGGCTGCAGTCCCCGTGCCCGACGCGCCAACGTGACATGCGGCTGATACGGCCGTGACTCGACCGACAGATCACACTGCCTCAGCGCATCGGCCAGTTGTCGATGCATGGCCAGCAGGGCAGGCGGTGTGACCGTCGGGCAGAGCACGGCCACGTCGTTGGGCCACACGTCGAGGTGGTCCAGGCACAGGCTCACCGTCGCCTCGGGTGTTGGCAAGGCATGCTTGAGCTCGGTCAGCGCAGACTGGGGCACGGCCCCCATGAAATGCAGCGTCAGGTGCAGATCGTCAGGGCGGGTGAGGCGGGCCGTGGCGGGCCAGGTCTGCGCCTGCTGCCAGGCCAGCAAGGCGGTGCGGGTGTCGTCATCCGGCCACAGGGCCAGGAAGAGGCGCGGGGTGGGATCAGGGGGCATGACGCTTGCCTTTACAGTGCGCGAAACGAACACAGAGGATGGACATGGTGAAGGACGTGCCAACAGCCCACGAGGGACAGTTTGCCCTGTTGAAGCAGGGGCGGTTCGCACCCTTCTTTTTCACCCAGTTTCTGGGGGCTGCCAACGACAACCTCTTCAAGTTTGCCCTGACGGTGCTCGTGACCTACCAGTTGCAGGTCAGCTGGTTGCCGGCGCAAATGGCCGGCCTGGTCATCGGGGCCCTGTTCATCCTGCCTTTCGTGCTGTTGTCGGCCACGGCCGGCCAGTGGGCCGACAAGTACGACAAGGCGCGCATCATGCGGGCGGTCAAATTGCTGGAGATCGGCATCATGGCCCTGGCCGGACTGGGCTTCTGGTTCCAGCTGGTGCCGCTGCTGCTGGCCTGTGTGCTGCTGATGGGCCTGCACTCGACCTTTTTCGGGCCGGTGAAGTACGCCTACCTTCCGCAGCACCTCAGCGAGCGCGAACTCACTGGGGGTAATGGCCTGGTCGAGATGGGCACGTTTGTCGCCATTTTGCTGGGCAATGTGGGTGGCGGCCTGTTGATGAGCATCCCCCAGACCGGGGCGCACTGGGTCGCGGTGGCCTGTCTGGGCGTGGCCGTGCTGGGCTGGCTGACCTCGGCGCGGATCCCGGTCTCGCCCGCATCCGATCCGGGCTTGAAGCTGAACTGGAATCCCTTCAGCGAGACCTGGCGTAATCTGCAACTGGCACGTCAGTACCCCAGCGTGTTCCGCTCGCTGCTGGGCATCTCGTGGATGTGGTTCTTCGGCGCGGTGTTTCTGGCGCAGTTCCCCTCGTTCGCGCGGGATGTGCTGGGCGGCAATGAGCAGGTGGCATCGTTGCTGCTGGTGGTGTTCTCGGTCGGCATCGCGGTGGGCTCGCTGCTGTGCGAAACCTTCTCGCACCGCCATGTCGAGATTGGTCTGGTACCCATCGGAGCGTTGGGCATGACGGTCTTTGCGTTCGATCTGTACCTGGCGTCACAGGCGGTGGTCCCCCCTGCTGCAGGTGTCTTGCTGACGGTGGGCGAGTTTGTGGCCCAGCCCGCGCACTGGCGCGTCATGGCCGACCTGGCCCTGCTGGCCTTCAGTGCCGGCCTTTACAGCGTGCCGATGTATGCGCTGATCCAGCTGCGCGCCCAGCCCAGCCACCGCGCGCGCATCATCGCCGCCAACAACATCCTCAACGCGCTGTTCATGATCGTGAGCAGCCTGATGGCCGGGGCGATGCTGGGCGCTGGCTTCAGCATCCCGCAGGTGTTCGGCGCCACCGCCTTGCTCAACATCCTGGTGGTGGGCTATGTGTTCTGGCTGATGCCCGAGTACATCGTGCGCCTGGTGATGCTGGTGGTGACGCGGGTGGTGTACCGCCTCAAGGTGCGCGGTGACGAGCACCTGCCCACCGAGGGCGCGGCCATCCTGGTATGCAACCACGTCAGCTTTGTCGATGCCGTGATCTTGGGCGTCTGCAGTCCGCGTCCGATGGTCTTCCTGATGGACCACCGCATCTTCAAGACGCCGGGCATCGGCTGGTTCTTCCGCGCCGTCAAGGCCATCCCGATCGCACCGCAGAAGGAAGACCCGCAGGCCTATGAGCAGGCGTTCGATCGCGCCCGTGAGGTCCTGCGCAATGGCGATCTGCTGTGCCTCTTCCCGGAGGGAGCCATCACCAAGGATGGGCGCATGCAGCCTTTCAAGGCCGGCATCATGAAGATCCTTGCCTCGGACCCGGTGCCGGTGATCCCGGCGGCTTTGCATAACCTCTGGGGGTCAAGCTTCTCGCGCATCGATGGGGCCGCGATGGCACGTCCTTTGCGCCGGGGGCTGTTCAACCGCATTGGCCTGGTGGTGGGCGAGCCCTTGTCACCCGAGGCGGTCACGCCCGAAGCCCTCCAAGTGAGGGTGCAAGCCCTGCTGGATGAGCCCAGTCCTTGAACGAGGTCAGGGTGGGGGTGGCAGAATCCCGGCACTCCGATTGCTCCTGTGGACTTGATGAAATCCTTGCTCTCACCCGCGGCCTGGGCGCGCGTCATCCCTTTCGCCCTGTTCATGGCCCTGCTGGCCTTGCGGGCGAACTGGCCGGTCGCGGAGGGCAGTTGGCTCGATCCGCGCTGGCTCTATGGCGTGTCGGTGTTGGTGGTGGGGGGCAGCCTGGCGTACTTCTGGCGGCGCTACGGCGAGCTGGGCCGGGGTTCCGGCTTGTCGCTTTGGCACGCCTTGCTGTCGGTCGGCGTGGGCGTGGGCGTCTTCATGTTGTGGGTGTGGCTCACGGAGCCCTGGATGTTGCTGGGTGAGCCCAGCGCCAGCTTCCGTCCGGTGGACGACAACGGCGAGTTGTTGTGGGGCCTGGTGATTGTGCGCTGGGTTGGCGCGGCCATGCTGGTGCCCGTGATGGAGGAACTGTTCTGGCGTTCCTACCTGATGCGCTGGGTCGACAAGCCGGACTTCGAGTCGATGGATCCGCGCGCGGTGACGTGGCGGGCCATGCTGTTGTCGTCGCTCGTGTTCATGCTCGCGCACAACCAGTGGCTGGCGGCTCTGGTGGCAGGCTTGATCTATGCGGGGCTATACCGCTACACCCGCACCCTGTGGGCCCCCATTCTGGCGCATGCCGTGACCAATGGGGTGCTGGGTGCCTGGGTGGTGGTGTTCGGGAACTGGCAGTTCTGGTGATGCCGTGCGGGTGAGCCGGCCACGCGGCTGAACCCGGGCGGCTCACCCCTGCTGTGGCGCGTGGCTCAGACGCCGCGAGCGCGGTCGGCTGCGAACTGCTGCTGGAAGGCGGCAAAGCGACCGGCGTCCAGCGCATCGCGCACTTCCTGCATCAGGTTCAGGTAGTAGTGCAGGTTGTGGATGGTGGTCAGCATCGGGCCCAGCATCTCGCCGCAGCGGTCGAGGTGATGCAGGTAGGCGCGGCTGAAGTTCTGGCAGGTGTAGCAGCTGCAGGTCTCGTCCACCGGGCGCTCGTCTGCCTTGTTGCGGCTGTTGCGCAGTCGCAGGTCGCCGAAGCGGGTGAACAGGTGGCCGTTGCGCGCATTGCGGGTGGGCATCACGCAGTCGAACATGTCCACGCCGGTGGCCACGCCAGCCACCAGATCCTCGGGTGTGCCCACGCCCATCAGGTAGCGCGGCTTGTTCGCGGGCAGCTTGGGACTGATGTGGTTCATCACCCGCAGCATCTCGTCCTTGGGCTCGCCCACGCTGACGCCCCCGATGGCATAGCCCGGCAGGTTCATGTCGGCCAGCGCGGCCAGCGACTCTTCGCGCAGGTGCTCGAACATGCCGCCTTGCACGATCCCGAACAGGGCATTGGGGTTCTCCAGCCGATCGAACTCGGCCTGGCAACGCTTGGCCCAACGCAGGCTCAGCTCCATCGAGGCGCGGGCTTCCTTCTCGGTGGTGATGTGGCCCAGCGACTTGTCACCCTTCCAGTACGGCGTGCACTCGTCGAACTGCATGACGATGTCCGAGTTCAGGATGGTCTGGATCTGCATGCTGATCTCGGGCGTGAGGAAGAGCTTGTCGCCGTTGACCGGCGAGGCAAAGCGCACGCCCTCTTCGCTGATCTTGCGCATCTCACCCAGAGACCAGACCTGGAATCCGCCCGAGTCGGTGAGGATGGGCTTGTTCCAGGACTCAAATTTGTGCAGGCCACCGAACTGCTTCATGATGTCCAGCCCCGGGCGCATCCACAGGTGGAAGGTGTTGCCCAGGATGATCTGCGCGCCCATTTCTTCGAGTGAGCGGGGCATCACGCCTTTGACCGTGCCGTAGGTGCCCACCGGCATGAAGATGGGGGTTTGGACAACGCCGTGGTTCAGGGTGAGGCGGCCGCGGCGGGCTTCGCCTTCGGTCTTGAGCAGTTCAAAGTTCAGCATGGGATGGGTCTCAAGGGGGCGTGCGAGGGGCACTCAGGCTTTGACAAGCGCCGGACGACGGGCGTGCAGGTGCTCCAGCAGGCGCTCGCTGCGGAAAGGTTTGGCCAGCACAGCCAGGCCGGACTCGTCGAAGCGGGCCAGTTCGGCCGGGTTGGTGTCGCCGGAAATGATGAGGGTCTGCAAGGGCTTGGTCGGCTCGTCCTGCGCGCGCAGTTGCAGGCTCACGTGCTGAGCCAGCTGAAGTCCGTCGATGCCGGGCAGTCGGTAGTCGGTGATCAGGGTGTCGGGCAGTTGCTCGGGGTCGACATGGGTCAGCAGGTGAGGCAGTTCGTCGAGCAGGGCTTCGCCATCAGACCAGGTGCGTACATGGGCCCCCCAGCTATGGAGCATCTCGCCCAGGGCGCGTCGCAGCAGCACATCGTCTTCCACCAGCCAGATCACCCGGTCGGACAGGGGGTGAGCTTCGGCTTCCTTGACCGGCGCCTGGGCCTTGGGAGCGAGGTTGAGAGGCAGCTCCATGGCAAAGCAGGAGCCCTTGCCCGGAACCGAGCGCAGGGTGATCTGCTCACCCAGGATGGACGCAGTGCGGCGCACGATGGCCAGCCCAAGGCCGATGCCCCGGGTGCGGTCGCGGGCCGCGTTGCCCACCTGATAGAACTCGTCGAAGATGCGCTCTTGCTGTTCAGGGGCGATGCCGATGCCGGTGTCCCACACCTCGATGCGCAGTCGGTGCTTGCCGCGGCGTCGCGCGGCGACCAGCACGCCGCCACGTTCGGTGTAGCGGATGGCGTTGGCGACCAGGTTGCGCAAGACGCTGTGCAGCAGCATGGGGTCTGTCAGCACCATCAACTGCTTGCCGTCGCTGCGCTTGGGCAAGCGGAAGCGCAAGTCCAGCCCCTTGGCGGCTGCGGCGCTTTCCTCGTGCACCTTCACAGCCTGGAAGACATCGCTCATGCTCACCGACTGGAACTCGGGTTTCACCGCGCCTGCATCCAGACGTGAAATGTCCAGCAGGCCCACCAACAGCGACTCCATGGACGTCACCGCTTCGTCGAGCATGTTGGTCAATTCCTTGACCTCGGGCTCGGTGGCCTGCTTGCGCAGCAAGCTCACCAACAGGCCGATGGCGGCAGTGGGCTGGCGCAGGTCGTGGCTTGCGGCGGCCAGGAAGCGGGTCTTCGATTGGTTGGCGACTTCCAGCGCACGGGTCCGGTCGGCCACGCGCTCTTCCAGCGTGATGTTCATGCGCTCGGCCAGGTTCATGGCCTCGATGAACTTGCTCATCAAGGTCAGCGCGAAGCCCAGGAAGATGATGGGGGCAAAGTAGGGGGTCCAGTAGAGGTCGGTGACGTCGAGGTAGGGCGTCAGGAACAGGTAGTCGTGGGCCATGCTGACCAGGGTGCCCAATGGGCCCAGCGTCATGGCCGAGGCTTCCATCCAGTGGCGGGTCCAGGCTGTCTGAATGATTTTGTAGACCACCAGCACGCCGCCGGCCATCATCAGCGGGTAAGCGATGAGGCGGAGCACGTCCAGATACGGGGTGCCCATGGCAAACAGGCCCATCAGTGGCACGCCGAAGCCCACCATGCGCAGCGGGTTGATCAGACTCTTGATGCGGGTGTTGGAATAAGCCAGTCCGAACATGACCTGAAAGTAGGTCGTCACGGAGTGGGTGGCGAAGAACAGCCAGTCCACCACGGGCGTGGGCCAGCTGATGGTTTCGATGAAGTACAGGCCATTGCGACCGCACATGATCAGCATCATCCAGCCGAAGTAGGCAAAGATGACGTCACGAGGGCGCGAGCGCCATGCAAAGAGCACGAAAAGCGCCATGCCGGCCACACTCATGTTGAGCATCTGCGGCAATTCAACCGTCAGCAACACGGTGCGGTCGAAGTCGTCGCGCATCTCACTGAGGATGCCCACCTCCATCGGGGCAATGCCCGGCTTGCGGAAGGGGTTCATGCGCACATCGATGGCGATGTCGTTGTGCCCATCGCGCAGCACGTTGACCGGCAACTCCGTCAGGTAGGGCAGCGGGGCCATGCTGGTGATCTGGTCACCTTGCATGTGGCGCGTGGACAAGGGGTGCCCATTGACGGTGATGCGGTGGTTGCCCGGTAGACGGTCAATGCGCAGGGCCCAGGGCTCTTGCGGTTTGGCGGGCAGGATCAGCTGGGCGCGGTAACAGTACACGGCAGGTGGGTGGATGCCGAGTTGCCGCCAGTCATCGGGCAAGGTCACGCCACGGCCGAGGCGCTGTTCCGCGCAGGTGCCGGGCGCCAACGTGGCCGTGTCGATGACCAGTTTGGGCGCGGCCATCACCGTACCTGCCAGCCACAGCAGGCACCAGCAGGCCAGGCGCAGCAGCGTGTTCATGGTGCGCGACGATCGATCAGCATGGCATCGCCATAGCTGAAGAAACGGTAGCCCTGCGCGATCGCATGCTGGTAGAGCGCACGGATGTGTTCGTAGCCGGCCAGGGCGCTCACCAGCATCATCAAGGTGCTCTTGGGCAGGTGGAAGTTGGTGATCAACAGGTCCACCACCTTGAACTGGAAGCCCGGTGTGATGAAGATGTCGGTGTCGCGGCTGCCGGCTTGCAGTATCTGGCCGGCGGGGGCGTGCAGCGCGGCCGACTCCAGCGCGCGCAGCGTGGTGGTGCCCACCGAGATGACGCGCCCGCCCGCCGCCTTGGTGGCTTCGATGGCGGCCACGGTACTGGCCGGTACCTCGAACCATTCGCTGTGCATCTTGTGCTCGGCCAGGTTGTCGGTGCGCACGGGCTGGAAGGTGCCGGCGCCCACGTGCAGTGTCACCTCGGCGGTGCACACGCCGCGCTCGCGCAGAGCGGCCAGCAAGGCGTCGTCAAAGTGCAGGGCCGCGGTGGGGGCGGCCACGGCGCCGGGGGCCTTGGCGAACACTGTCTGGTAGCGGCGCACGTCGTCGGCATCGTCGGCGTGGGTGATGTAGGGCGGCAGGGGCACATGGCCATGCTGCTCCAGCAACTCGAACGGGTCGCCCGAGAGCTTCAGGTGGAACAGCCCACCGTCGGGGCCCCCCCGGCCCAGCACCTCGGCGTCGAACGCATCCGCAAAACGCACGACGCTGCCCGGCTTGGGCGACTTGCTGGCGCGCATGTGGGCCAGCACCTCGTGGTTGGGCAGCACGCGCTCGACCAGGGCCTCGACCGCACCGCCGGACTGCTTGGCGCCGTAAAGGCGCGCCTTGATGACGCGCGTGTTGTTGAACACCAGCAGATCCCCCGGCTGCAGCAGCGAGGGCAGGTCGCGGAATACGCGGTCCACGGGCGTGGGGCCCCGGCCATCGAGCAGGCGCGAGGCGCTGCGCTCGGCAGCGGGGTGTTGGGCGATCAGTTCGGGCGGCAGCTCGAAGTCGAAATCGCTGAGGGTGTAGCCGGAAGCAGAAGCGGTCATGCCATTGAGGGACGGACGGGTCCCGTGCCAAGGAAACCCGCTATTGTCCTTCATCTGCCCAGCTCTGGGGTGACTCGGCAGGGCGCAGGCCCGCTCAGACGCGGGGGCGCGCGGGCAGTTGCCCGGGCACAATGGCGATTGCTCTCATCCATTCAACGAATTCAGCGTGGCGCACGAGGCAGCAGCCCCCTCTCCGACATCTTCTGCACGTGGCAAGGCGCGCACGGGCCAGCCTGCGGCCGCCGACAAGCGTTCGCCGCCGCAGAAAGCGATGGAGCGCCTGGGTCTGAAGCGCGACATCGACCTGGCCCTGCACCTGCCGCTGCGCTATGAGGACGAGACCCGCCTGACCCTGCTGCGCGACGCCCGCGACGGCCAGACCGTGCAAGTGGAAGGCGTGGTGCGTGACAACCGGATCGAAGCCCGCGGGCGGCGCCAACTCATCGTGCGCCTGCACGATGGCTCGGGCGAGGTGCTGCTGCGCTTCCTGAACTTCTACGGCTCGCAGCAAAAGAGCTGGGGCGCGGGCGTGCGTTTGCGCGTGCGGGGCGAGTTGCGCAGCGGCTTTTTCGGTCGTGAGATGGTGCACCCGCAGGTGCGCATCGTGCAAGAAGGCGCCCCCTTGGCCCAGGCGCTCACCCCCGTTTACCCCACCGCTGCGGGCCTGCCGCAAGCCTACCTGCGCAAGGCGGTGGCAGCGGGTCTGGCGCGGGCACCCTTGGATGAGCTGATCCCGCCGTCCCTGTTGCCGCCACGACTGCCCAGCCTGCGCGAGTCGCTGCACTTCCTGCACCACCCCAGCCCGGACACCTCGCTGGCCGCGTTGGAGGACCATAGTCACCCGGCCTGGCAGCGCCTCAAATTTGAGGAACTTCTAGCGCAACAGGTCTCGCAGATGCAGGCGCGCGCCGAGCGTGCGCACCTGAAGGCGCCTGTGTTGAAAGCCCACGCCCAAGGGCTGCCCGGGCGCCTGCTGGCGGTGCTGCCTTTCCAGCTGACGGGCGCGCAGCAGCGCGTCTGCGCCGAGATCGCGGCCGACCTGGCTCGCCCGGTGCCGATGCACCGCTTGCTGCAAGGCGATGTGGGCTCCGGCAAGACCGTTGTGGCCGCGTTGGCTGCCGCGGTGGCCATGGACGCCGGCTGGCAATGCGCTCTGATGGCGCCCACCGAGATCCTGGCCGAGCAGCACTTTCGCAAGCTGGTCGACTGGCTGGAGCCCCTGGGCATCAAGGTAGCGTGGCTCACGGGCAGCCTCAAGGCCAAGGTCAAGCGTGAGCAACTGGCTGCTGTCGCGTCGGGCGAGGCGCAGCTCGTGGTCGGCACGCACGCGGTCATCCAGGACCAAGTCGAGTTTGCGAAACTGGGGCTGGCCCTGATCGACGAGCAGCACCGTTTCGGCGTCGCCCAGCGCCTGCAGTTGCGCAGCAAGCTGCAAAGCCGTGAGCTGGAGCCGCACCTGCTGATGATGAGCGCCACGCCCATCCCCCGCACGCTGGCGATGACCTACCTGGCCGATCTGGAGGTCAGCACCATCGACGAGCTGCCGCCGGGGCGCACCCCCATCGTCACCCGCGTCTTCGCCGACGGCCGCCGCGAAGAGGTGATTGAGCGCATCCGCGACGAGGTTGCCAAAGGCAGTCAGGTGTACTGGGTCTGCCCCCTGATCGACGAAACCGAAGACAGCGATCAGGCGGCAGACGAGGTGGCCGGGCGCGACAGCGCCAAGCGCCCACCGCTGGACCTGAGCAACGTCACCCAGACCCATCAGGACCTGAGTGAAGCCTTGCCAGGCTTCGGGGTGGGGCTGCTGCATGGTCGCCTGCCGGTGGCCCAGAAGGCCGAGGTGATGGCAAAGTTCTCGTCGGGCGAGTTGTCGGTGCTGGTGGCCACCACCGTGATCGAAGTCGGGGTGGACGTACCCAACGCCAGCCTGATGGTGATCGAGCACGCCGAGCGTTTCGGCTTGAGTCAGCTGCACCAGTTGCGCGGCCGGGTCGGGCGTGGCGCCGTCGCCAGCGTGTGCGTGCTGCTGTACGCCTCACCGCTGTCCGACTCGGGCAAGCAGCGCCTCAAGGCCATGGCCGAAACCACCGATGGCTTCGAGATCGCGCGCCGCGATCTGGAGATCCGCGGTCCGGGCGAGTTCATGGGGGCGCGCCAGTCCGGCGCCGCCATGCTGCGCTTTGCCGACTTGCACGAAGATGAGGCTCTGGTGGCACGGGCGCGGCAGGTGGCCGAGGTCTTGCTGCGCGACCATCCGGGGGCGGCCCAGCGCCATGTCGGGCGTTGGCTGGGGCACAAGTCCGAGTACCTGAAGGCTTGATCTTGGTGGACGATCCCGTCCGTGTGCTGGCGAGAACCGTGATGACCTGTGGTGCGGGGCGTGCGGGATGCCGCACAATGTGCGCACCATGACCCTGACCGAACTCCGCTACATCGTTGCCGTCGCCCGCGAGCGCCATTTCGGGCGCGCTGCCGAAGCATGCTTTGTTTCCCAGCCCACTCTGTCGGTGGCGGTGAAGAAGCTGGAAGACGAGCTCGACGTCAAGCTGTTCGAGCGTGGCAGCGCCGAGATCACAGTCACGCCCTTGGGCGAGGAGATCGTGCGCCAGGCCCAGGCCGTGCTGGAGCAGGCGCAGGCCATCAAGGAAATCGCCAAGCGCGGCAAGGACCCGCTGGCCGGCCCGCTGCGCCTGGGCGTCATCTACACCATCGGGCCCTACCTGTTGCCCGAACTGGTGCGTTCGGCCATCAGCCGGGTGCCGCAGATGCCTTTGATGCTGCAGGAGAACTTCACCGCCAAGTTGCTGGAAATGCTGCGCGCGGGCGAGCTGGACTGCGCCATCCTCGCCGAGCCTTTCCCGGACACCAACCTGGCTGTCGCGCCGCTGTACGACGAGCCTTTCCTCGTGGCCGTGCCGCGCAGCCATCCGCTGGCGCAGCGTGAATCCATCGAGGCCGAAGAGCTCAAGCGCGAGACCATGCTCCTGCTCGGGGCCGGCCACTGCTTCCGCGACCATGTGCTGGAGGTCTGCCCCGAATTCGCCCGCTTTTCCAGCGCCACCGAAGGCATCCGCAAAAGCTTCGAGGGCTCGTCGCTCGAAACCATCAAGCACATGGTGGCCGCGGGCATGGGGGTGACCGTGGTGCCGCGTCTGTCGGTGCCGGTCGAGCCGCATCCGCATGTGGTGTTCGTGCCCTTTGAGGGCGAGCCGCCCACGCGTCGCGTGGTGTTGGCATGGCGCCGCAGCTTCACCCGCTACGAGGCGATTGCCGCCCTGCGCAACGCCATCTATGCCTGTGAGTTGGAGGGCGTGACGCGCCTGACGGATTGATCAGGCATTCACGCGAGCCGGTGGTGACGCGTCAGGCGTCGGTGTGCGGCTCGGCATCAAGAGGGGGCGTGTCCGTGTCTACCGATGACTCGAAGCAGTCCACCACGGTGAAGTACAGCGAGGCGTAGAACGCGGAGGCCACCCACAGCCCGGCCGAAATGGCCAGGATGTTGCCCAGCATGGGGACGGGCAGTTGGCTGAGCAGGAAACGGTCGAGGAGGCCGAGGGCCAGCACCACCGCAAACCATCCCAGGCCATAGACGGCGAAGGCGCCCAGATTGCGCCAGCAGGCCACGATGCTGAAAAACAGCGCCTTGCTCACGGGCAGGCGTGCCCACAGGATCAGCGCGGGCGCATGCCAGAACAGCAGTGAGACCGGCAGTGTCAGCAGCACACGCCACAGGATGTCCTGTTGCACCAATGGGTTGTTCACCAGTTCGGCCGCGGTTTCTGCGGTTTCGAACACGGCGGCCACCTCATCGGCGCCCGGACCCAGCCATTGCGCCAGTTGCATGATCAGCAAGGTGGCCATGACATAGCCCCCGGCCAATTGAGCCAGGATGCGGCGCGGGCTGTGCGCGCCCTTGAAGGCTTCGAACAAAATGCCCGGCGTGAAACGCTCACCTTGCAGCACCTTGCGTGTGGCCAGCATGAAGCCCAGCCACATCAGCGGCATGCAGCCCACCACCAGCAAGGGGCCGACCACTGGCAGGCCGATCAGCAACAGGGCGAAGGACAAGCACAGGCCCAGCAGTCCGACGAAGTGGAAGGGCTGACGGCGGCTGACCAGCAATCCTTGCCTGAGCCAGACATAGCCCTGTGCGGGCTTGACGATGCGGAGCTTCATGCGGACGGGGCCTGGCGCGTGTAAGACCAGGGCTGTTGGCGACGCAGGGTGAGCACACGCTCGAAATGCGTCGGGTCGTGCGGCTTGAGCATGGCCGCATCGCGTGGCAGGTAGAAGTCCCACAGACGCGAGGTCCAGAAACGCAGGGCGGCGGCGCGCAGCATGGCGGGCAGCAGACTCAGCTCGGCGTCGGTCAGGTGGCGTTCGGCGTCATAGGCGGCCACGAAAGCCTGCGCCCGTGCCGGATCCAGCGCGCCCGTGGCCAGGTCAATGCACCAGTCGTTCAGGCACACGGCAATGTCGAAGGCGAAGGTGTCGCAGCCGGCAAAGTAGAAGTCGAAAAAGCCCGACAGCGTGGGGCCGTCGAACATCACGTTGTCCCGGAACAGGTCGGCGTGGATGGGGCCTTGGGGCAGCGACCGGTAGGCCTCGGTGGTGGCCAGGTCCTGCTGGAAGGCCAACTCGGACTCGATCAGCGCCGCTTGCTCGGCATTCAGGTGGGGACGGACCACGGGGATGGTTTCCGTCCACCATGCCAAGCCGCGCAGGTTGGGCTGCTGCCGCGGATAGTCGGTGCCGGCCTGGTGCATGCGCGCCAGCATCGCGCCCACCTGCGCGCAGTCAGCGACCTGCGGATCGAGCTGGTTGCGACCCTTCAGGCGCGTCACCACGGCGGCCGGCTTGCCCTTGAGCGTGTGCAAGATCTCGCCTTGGGCATTGGCCTGCGGCGCGGGCACCGGGATGCCGTGTTCGGCAAGGTGGCGCATCAGGTTCAGGTAGAAGGGGAGTTGCTCGAAGCTCAGGCGTTCGAACAGGGTCAGCACGTACTCGCCCTGATCCGTACTGACGAAGTAATTGGTGTTCTCGATGCCGGAGGGTGTGCCACGCATGGACTGCAAGGTGCCCAGACCCAGGTTGGACAGCAGGCCAGCTGCTTCCGGTGGGGAGACTTCGGTGAAAACGGCCATGAGATGGAAGGAGCAAAAAAGGGGTGAAGTCGCGCCTGGGGCACACGTTTAGGGGAAAGCCCGGGCCGCAGGGGGGCACCTGAGAGCCAAGTTGGCCCGAAACCCCCCGGGCTGCAGGGGTGTCGGAAGCCGTGATTGTAGAAGTCTGCGCATCTCGATCTGGCAGACTTTTCAACATTGTGAAGACATCCCCGCGCTTGAGCGTGAGGGCTGTCCATCCAACCTTCCTGAGGAACCGGTCCCGCATCATGAGCACCATCGCATCGCGCAAGATCTCCCGCACTCTGTCCACCCTCGCTGTGGCCGCCTTGTCGGTGTTTGGCAGTTCGGCCATGGCAGACACGGAGTTGCAGCCTCAGTCACGTCCTTGGGGCATCTATGCCGGTGGCAACCTGGGGGTGGGTGCGGCTCAGTGGGATTGCGATGTCTCCTGCGACCGCGCACGTCTGAGTGGCAAGGTCTTTGGCGGCAAGCGCCTGACGCCGGGTCTCGCGGCTGAGTTGAATTACATGATCTTCGGTGGCATGAACCGTGCCAACGGCACCGCCCAATCCATGGCCACCAACATCGCCACGGAACGCCGCAGCACGCGCGTCCTGACGGCCGGCATCAACTGGGAGGTGGAGTTGCTCGAAGGCTTCACCAACCAGATCCGTGTGGGTTGGGCCCTCAAGCGTGTGGAGAACGAGCAGGTCCTGGTGGGCGGCGCTGAGCGCACGGTGCGCGACTACCGTCAGGCTCCGTATGTGGGCGTGGGTCTGGCCATGAACATCAGCCGCAACATTCGACTGCTGCAGAGTTTCGACTACATCATCGACGGCCAGGAAAGTCTCTACCTGTTCTCGGTGGGTGCTTCCGCCGAATTCTGACCCAGCCAGTCTGAAGGCCCCACAATCCGGGGCATGAACACCCCGGATATGCCTTCCTCTTCTGTCGACGCCGCTGACGCTGCCCGTCCGACCCTGCTGCTGGTCGACGGCTCCAGCTACCTGTACCGCGCTTTCCACGCCATGCCCGACCTGCGCGGGCCGCAAGGGGAGCCCACGGGTGCGATGCACGGCATGGTCAACATGCTGCGTCGCCTGCGCGACGAAGTGCCCTGTGAGCACGCTGCGTGCGTGTTCGACGCCAAGGGCCCGACCTTCCGCGACGAGTGGTACCCCGAGTACAAGGGCCACCGTCCGCCCATGCCCGACGACCTGCGGGCGCAGATCGAGCCCATCCACGAAGTGGTGCGTCTGCTGGGCTGGCCCATCCTGGAAGTCCCTGGCATCGAGGCGGACGACGCCATTGGCACGCTCGCCAAGGTGGGCGCCGAGGCCGGTCACCGTGTGGTGGTCTCCACGGGCGACAAGGACATGGCCCAGTTGGTGACCGAGCATGTCACGCTGGTCAACACCATGACCAACGAGAAGCTCGATGGCGAGGGCGTGCTGGCCAAGTTTGGCGTGCCGCCGCACCTCATCATCGATTACCTTACCCTCATCGGTGACACCGTGGACAACGTGCCTGGTGTGGAAAAGGTGGGGCCGAAGACCGCGGTGAAATGGATCACCGAGCATGGCTCGCTCGATGGCGTGATGGCTGCGGCGGGTTCGATCAAGGGCGTGGCGGGGGAGAACCTGCGCAAGGCGCTGGACTGGCTGCCCCAGGGGCGTCGCCTCATCACCATCAAGACCGATTGTGACCTGAGTGCCCATGTGCCGCAGTGGCCCGAGCTGGAGGCGCTGGCTTTGCGCGAGCCCGACAACACCGCCTTGCTCGATTTCTTCACCCGCTTCGGCTTCCGGACTGAAGCGGCCAAGCTGCGTGGCGGCGCGGCCCCGGCGCCTGCTTCGGCACCGTCGGCCAGGCCCAAGGCCAATTCGAGTCCCACCGGCGACTTGTTCGACCTGGGGGAATCGACCGATGCCGACGTCACCGCGGAGGTCGCCCCGGTCGCGGTCACCGCCACCCAGTACGACACTGTGCTCGACTGGCCCAGTTTCGACCGATGGCTGGCTCGCCTGCAGGCGGCCGATCTGGTGGCCTTCGACACCGAAACCGACTCCCTGGACGCCATGCAGGCGCGCATCGTGGGCCTGTCTTTCAGCGACCGGGTGGGCGAGGCCTGCTACATCCCGCTGCGCCACGAAGGCGTGGATGTGCCGACTCAGCTGCCTTTGGACGAGGTGCTGGCTCGCCTCAAGCCCTGGCTGGAAGACGCCAGCCAGCTCAAGCTGGGGCAGCACATCAAGTACGACACCCACGTGCTGGCCAACCACGGCATCACGGTGCGCGGCTACGCCCACGACACCATGCTGGAGAGCTATGTGCTCGAGGCGCACCGCAAGCACAACCTGGCCGACCTGGCGCAGCGCCATGTGCACCGCAGTGGCCTGAACTATGAAGACGTGGCCGGCAAGGGCGCGCAGCAGATCCCGTTTGCGCAGGTGGCGGTGGACAAGGCGGCGCAGTATTCGTGTGAAGACAGCGACCTGACGCTGCACGTGCACCAGACGCTTTGGCCCCGCCTGCAGGCCGAACCGGCCTTGCGTGACATCTACGAACGCTTCGAGCTGCCCACCTCGCGGGTGCTGCAGCGCATCGAGCGCAATGGCGTGCTGATCGACAAGGCCTTGCTGCAGCAGCAAAGCCATGAGCTGGGCCAGCGCATCATGGAGCTGGAAAAAGAGGCGCACGCGCTGGCCGGTCAACCCTTCAACCTGGGCTCGCCCAAGCAGATTGGCGAGATCCTGTTCAACCAGCTCAAGCTGCCCGTCATCAAGAAGACCGCCACCGGTGCGCCGTCCACCAACGAAGAGGTGCTGGAAAAGCTCGCCGAGGACTACCCGCTGCCTGCCCGCATCCTCGAATACCGTGGCATGGCCAAGCTCAAGTCCACGTACACGGACAAGCTGCCCTTGATGATCAACCCGGCCACCGGCCGTGTGCACACCAACTACGCGCAGGCCGTGGCGGTGACCGGGCGTTTGTCCAGCAACGAGCCGAACCTGCAGAACATCCCCGTGCGCACAGCCGAGGGCCGCCGCATCCGCGAGGCCTTCATCGCGCCGCCGGGTCACGTCATCGTCAGTGCAGACTATTCGCAAATCGAGCTGCGCATCATGGCGCACATCTCGCAAGACGAGAACCTGCTGCGCGCCTTCGCCGAAGGTCTGGACGTGCACCGTGCCACCGCCAGCGAGATTTTCGGCGTGAGCCCGGACGAGGTCAGCAGCGAGCAGCGCCGCTATGCCAAGGTCATCAACTTTGGCCTGATTTATGGCATGAGCGCCTTTGGCTTGGCGTCGAACCTGGGCATCGAGCGCAGCGCGGCGACCGCCTACATCGACCGCTATTTCATGCGCTACCCCGGCGTGAAGCGCTACATGGACGAGACCCGTGCCCAGGCCAAGGCCCAGGGCTATGTCGAGACCGTGTTCGGTCGCCGCCTGTGGCTGCCCGAGATCAACAGCCCCAATGGCCCGAGCCGTGCCGGTGCCGAGCGCGCGGCCATCAACGCACCCATGCAGGGCACGGCAGCCGACCTGATCAAGCTGTCGATGGTGGCCGTGCAGGATGCGCTGGACGCCCAGGGCAAGCAGACCCTGATGATCATGCAGGTGCACGACGAACTGGTGTTCCAGGTGCCCGAGGCCGAGCGCGACTGGGTCAAGACCGAGGTGCCACGCCTCATGGCCTCGGTGGCCGACCTGCGCGTGCCTCTGCTCGCCGAGGTGGGGGAAGGCCCTAACTGGGAAGCGGCGCACTGACACAAATCTGTCATCAAAATCAGTGCATGCTTGTTCTAGACTGAAAGCGCCCGCGCCATTCCTGTATCAGGAGTGGCGCGGTGTCTCTTGGTGAGGGTGAGTGCAGAGAGGTCGGTGTCAGGTGTCAGAGAACACACGTTTGAAGTTGTTGAGTCGAGAGCAAGCCATCCTGGCGTTCAACCGTCGGGTTCTGGCGCAAGCCCAGCGCAGCGATGTGCCCCTGCTGGAGCGCCTGCGCTACATCTGCATCGTCTCGTCCAACCTCGACGAGTTCTTTGAGGTGCGCTACGCCGACGTGCTGGAAGCCTCGCGCGCGGGGGCCGGCGACATCGACCGGCAGTACATCGCCGAGGTGGTCAAACAGTCTCATGCCCTGGTGGACGAGCAGTACCAGATCTTCAATGAGGAGGTCGGGCCGGCCCTGCGTCAGGCCGGCATCCTCATCCTCAACCACGCCGACCGCAATGCCGAGCAGCGTGAGTGGGTGACGGGTTTCTTTCGCAAGCAGGTGCAGCCGCTGCTGGTGCCGATCGGGCTGGACCCGTCGCACCCGTTCCCGCAGGTGGCCAACAAAACGCTGAACTTCATCGTGCGCCTGGGCGGTCGCGATGCCTTCGGGCGCGACAACGACATCGCCATCGTACGCATCCCGCGCGTGCTGCCGCGTGTCATCAAGCTGCCCGCGCACCTGGTGGAGCCGGGCACACAGGGTTTCGTGCTGCTGTCCAGCGTGATCCGGGCGCACCTCGACGAGCTGTTCCCCGGTCGCGAAATCCAGGCCTTCTCGCAGTTCCGTCTCACGCGGGACTCCGATCTCGACGTGGACGAGGACGATGTCACCGACCTGCGCCTGGCCTTGCGCTCGAAGATGAGCACGCGTCAGTTCGGGCAGGCGATTCGCCTGGAGGTGGTGCGCAGCTGTCATGAAGACCTGTCGGACTTCTTGCTGGAGCAGTTCGGGCTGAACCGGCAGGCCTTGTTTCAGGTCAATGGCCCCGTCAACCTGGTGCGCCTGACGCAGCTGATCGATCAGGCCGATGGGGACGAGCTGCGCTTTCCCAATTACCAGCCCGGCTGGCCGGACAGCCTGCCACGCGGTGGCAGCATGTTCGAGCATCTGCGTCACCACGATTGTCTGTTGCACCATCCATTTGAATCGTTCGATGCGGTGGTGCAGTTCCTGCGCGAGGCGGTGTACGACCCGGACGTGCTGGCGATCAAGCAGACCATCTACCGCACCGGCAACGAATCGGTGCTGATGGAGCTGCTGCTGGAGGCGGTGCGCCGTGGCAAGGAAGTGCTGGCCGTGGTGGAGCTCAAGGCCCGTTTTGACGAAGAGGCCAATATCAACTGGGCCGAGCGTCTGGAGGCGCTGGGTGCACAGGTGGTGTACGGCATCGTGGGCCTCAAAACCCACGGCAAGATGATGCTGGTGACACGCCGCGAGGGTGGACGTCTGCGTCGCTACGCCCACCTGTCCACCGGCAACTACAACCCCAAGACCGCGCGGCTGTACACCGACGTGGGCTACCTGACCAGCCAGCCGGATCTGACAGCCGATGTGGACCGTGTGTTCCAGCAGCTGTCGAGCCTGACGCAGATGCGCTCCAGTCGCCAGCTCTTGCTGGCGCCGTCGAGCATGCACAGCCAGATGCTGCGTTGCATCGAGCGCGTGGCCGAGTCGGCCCGTGCGGGTGGACCTGCGCGCATCGTGGTCAAGGTGAACTCGCTGACCGACGAGCCGCTGGTGCGTGCCCTGATCGCGGCGGGACAGGCGGGCGCCCGGATCGACCTGATCGTGCGGGGCGCCTGCATCCTGCCGCCTGGCTTGCCAGGCCAGACGGAGAACATCCGGGTGCGCTCGGTGGTGGGTCGCATGCTCGAGCACACGCGGGTGCTGTACTTCCGCTGGGGCGAGGCCGAGCACGACGAGGTGCTCTACCTGTCGAGCGCCGACTGGATGAACCGCAACATGACGCGGCGCATCGAGGTGGCCTGGCCGGTGCGCGACCCGGCGCTGCGCCAGCGCGTGATCGACGAGTGTCTGGTGCCCTATCTGCTCGATGGCAAGGACGCCTGGATCCAGTTCAGCGACGGCCATTACGAGCGCGTGCCACAGACCGGTCACAGCGCCCAGCAGGCCTTGATGGCCTTGCACGGCGCTGTCATCTGATCGACGCAGGCGGGCGGCATGATGGTCGCCCAGGCTGCACACCATGAAGCCGAAGGAGGGACCATGGATCTGATCTTGTGGCGACACGCGCAGGCCGAAGACCTGCCTTTGGACGATGAGCAGGTGTTGGCCCAGCGCGCCGCGGGTGCCCCCATCGAGGTGCACATCGACTTTCAGGCCGACCTGGCGCGGCGCTTGACCAGCAAGGGCGAGCGTCAGGCCGAGCGCATGGCCGTGTGGCTCAATCAGCGTCTGCCCGAATCGACGCGGGTGCTGGTGAGCCCGGCGCAGCGCACGCAGCAGACGGCGCAGGCCCTGGGACGACCGTTCAAGACCGTGGCCACCATCGACCCGCAGGCTTCGGTGGACGACCTGCTGGCCGCAGCCCGCTGGCCTCATGCCAAGGAGGCGGTGTTGATCGTGGGGCACCAGCCCACGCTGGGCATGCTGGCCGCCCGGCTGCTGACCGGCCACGACCTGGCCTGGTCGGTCAAGAAGGGGGGCGTGTGGTGGCTGCGCTCGCGCGAGCGCCATGGCGAAACCCAGGTGACCTTGCACGCGGTGCAGGCGCCGGACTTCCTGTGAGGCGTCGGTCGGGTTTGGGCTGAGGCGCGATAATGCGCGTCTATGAGCGTTTCTCCTGTCTCGTCTGTGCCCCCCGTGGTGCCTGCTGAAGTGTCCGCGGAGCCGAGCCGCTACCATCACTGCCACCCGGTGCGCGTGTACTGGGAGGACACCGATGCCGGGGGCATCGTGTTTTACGGCAACTACCTCAAGTTCATGGAGCGGGCGCGCACCGAGTGGCTCTCGACCCTGGGCTTCGGGCAAGAAAGCATGCGACGCGCGGGCGAGGGCATGTTCATCGTGGCCGAAACGCAGCTGCGCTACCTCAAGCCTGCCCGCCTGGACGATCGGCTGTCGGTGACCGTGGCCGTGACCGAGGTCGGACGTGCCAGCGTGACCTTCGCGCAAGAGGTCTGGCGTGGCGACTCCCTCTTGACCCAAGGCATGGCGCGCATTGGCTGGGTGCAGCCGGTGGCGTCCCGTGGGGCCCCGACCGATGACCCGGCCAGCGAAGACAGCTTCCGCCCTGGCCGCATTCCCGCACGCATCCTCGCGATCCTGCCCACCCCGATTTCTGCTTCCAAAGGTTGATTCATGAACCAAGACATGTCCATCTTGACCCTCGTGCTGGAAGCCAGCATGGTGGTGCAGATCGTGATGTTGCTGCTCTTGCTGGTGTCCGTCGCAAGCTGGAGCGTGATCTTCAGCAAGGTGAGCAGCCTCAAGCGCGTGCGCCAGGACAACGACGAGTTCGACCGCGAATTCTGGGCCGGACGCACCTTGCAGGAGCTCTACCAGGATGCGACCCGTGACCAGCAAGGCCCCCGTTCCCCGCAGGAGCGCATTTTTGCCTCGGGCATGCGCGAGTTCATGAAGCTGCGCGAGCGCCGGGTGGCCGATGTCGGCACGCTGCTCGACGGTGCACGCCGCGCCATGCGGGCCAGCTTCCAGCGTGAGATGGATGCCATCGAGTCCCGCCTCGACTTCTTGGGTTCTGTGGGCTCGGTGTCGCCCTACATTGGCCTGTTTGGCACGGTCTGGGGGATCATGCACGCCTTCACGGGCTTGTCCAACGTGCAGCAGGTGTCGCTGGCCACGGTGGCACCGGGCATTGCCGAAGCCCTGGTGGCCACGGCCATCGGTCTGTTCGCCGCCATCCCGGCGGTGCTGGCCTACAACCGCTTTGCCCGTGACATCGACCGGGTGGCGATCCAGATGGAGTCCTTCATCGAGGAGTTCTCCAACATCCTGGCGCGCAATGCCGCGCCGGTGACACCGGGCGCCGCCGAGGCCAGCCGCAGCACGATGGGACGCTGACCGTGGCCGAACTCAACGCCCGAGGCGGACGCCGCCGTCGCACCCGCAACGAGATGAACATGGTGCCCTTCATCGATGTGATGTTGGTGCTGCTCATCATCTTCATGGTCAGCGCGCCCCTGATGCCCACGGGTGTGGTCGACCTGCCCAGCATGGGCAAGGCCCGTCAGGCGCCCGAAAAGGTGATCGAGGTGGTGGTGCAGGAAGACGAGCGGGTGCGCCTGCGTGTCAACAGCCAGGATGCGGACACCTTGGCGGTGGACGAGTTGGCCGAGCGCGTCAAGGCGCTGCAGGGCGACGCAGAGGGTGGGGCCAGCGCCGTCCCGGTCATCATCAGCGCCCGCAAGGATGTCCGCTATGAAGAGGTCGTGCGCATCATGGACGTGCTGCAGAAGGCCGGCGTGGCACGCGTGGGCCTGTCCGTGCGCACCACCGGAGGTTGAGGGGTGAGCGCACCGTCGCGCATGGTCATTGGCTCGCCAGTCGGGTGGCGTCCGTACGAGTCGGAGCGCTGGCGCGGTCCGGGCTTGTGGCTGGCGCTCGGGGCGCATGGCTTGCTGCTGCTCGGGCTGGCGCTCAGCGTGAACTGGAAGATGAGCGACCCGGCGCCGGTGGAGGCCGAGGTCTGGTCCGAGATTCCCCGCGTGGCAGGGGGCGCGGTGCCGCCGCCTCCACCGCAGCCGGCTGTGCGCGAGCGTCCCCTGGTTCGCCCCGAGCCGGTCAAGGCTGTGGACCCCGAGCCCGAACCCCAGCGACCGCCTGACCTCGTCATTGCCAAGACACCGCCCAAACCCGTGGCCAAACCCCAGCCCAGGAAGGTGGAGCCGCCGGAGCCCAAGCCTGAGCCGGTGAAGAAGTCCGAGCCCAGGCAGGCGGAGCCCAAGAAGCCTGAGCCGAAAAAAGCGGACACGCCCAAGCCGGAGAAGCCCGTCAAGCCAGCGCCGGTGACCGATCCGAAAAGCCGTAGTCTGAGTGCCGCCGAACTGGAGGCGCAACGCCAGGCCAATCTGCAGCGCATGATGTCGTCGCTGGGGGGGGGCGCAGCCGGCCCCGGCGCGGCGGCCCGTTCAAGCGGCCCCTCGGCGGGCTATGCGGGACGCATCATTGCGCGCATCAAGCCCAACATCGTCTTCACCGAAACCATCCAGGGCAACCCGCAGGCTGTGGTGGAGGTGCGTTGTGCCCCCGACGGGCGCATCATTTCGCGCCGGCTGGTGACGTCATCCGGGGTGACGCCCTGGGATGATGCGGTGTTGCGCGCACTCGACCGCACCGAGGTTTTGCCGGCTGATGTGGATGGCCGGGTGCCATCCCTGATGCAATTGAGCTTCAAACCGCGCGATTTCTGAGTGTGAACCCGCAGGAAGATGCCCCGGTTGCACGATTTGCCGTGTTTTTTTTATAGCATGACGTGGGCCTGTGCATCAGGCTGAGTTGCGGTAACCGCCTGACTGCTGACTGGATTGACATGCCTGATTCCGACCTGAGCTTTTCTCCGACGCAGACGCCCCCTGAGGACGAACTGAGCCTGGCGCCGCTGGAGTTGGCGGGCGAAGAAGGAGATGAAGCCAGCGGGCCGGACAACGGTGTGTTCCGCTGGCCGATGCCGCCTTTCTCGGTGTACCCGGCGGCGATGCCGCAAACCGAGTCGGAGCCCTGCGAGATCGAGGGGCTCAATGGGCGGGTCATGAAGGGCCGGCTGAGCTTCTTCGTGCCACAGGAGGGGGTGGCCCACGTCCAGGTGCCACCTGCGCGCACCACGATGCCCCTGCGCTTCGGCCAGTTTCGCAGCCTGCGCCTGACACGGCCGGTGATGCCGACGGTGACCAAGGCGGCAGAGGGGGGGATGGACCCTCTTGATGCATGCCAGGTGACGCCATACCGGGTGGCGATCCAAGGCGGTGCACACCTGGAAGGTGTGACGGTAGGGCATACCGAGACCGGCTACGGGGTGTTTTTGTTCCCGCCGGATGGCGTGGAAGGCGCGGTCACTCGTCTCTTCGTGCCCCGTGATGTGCTGGCCGATGCCGACTTTGGCCTCCCGCGTGGACCGGGTTTCATCGACACCGAGGTGCTGACCGAAGAGCAGATGGCCCGCGAGGTGCAAGAGCAGGCGATCTTGCGCAAGGAAAAGCTGAGCGAGGTCTTGCAGTCGCAATTGGTGGTCACGCGGGAGCAGCTGCTTGCGGCGATCGACAAGCAGAGCAGCATGCCCATGGTGCGCATCGGCGAGGCGCTGATCGCCATGGGGCTGATCAACGACGATCAGTTGGACAGCGCGCTGGAGCGTCAACGGCAGGACCGTTCGGTGCCGCTGGGTGAATTGCTGGTGCAGATGGGGCTGGTCACCTACGAGCAACTCCTGCTGGCGCTGGCGCGCAAGATGGGCTACCCCCTGGTGGACCTGAGCAAATTCCCGATCGACCCCGGGGCGCTGACCAAGCTGGCCTACAACGTGGCCAATCGTCTGAAGGTCGTCCCCCTGATGCTCAGCAATGGGGCATTGATCGTGGCCATCGATGACCCGAGCAAGCGGCTGGTGTTGTCCGAGATCGAGTTCATCGCCCAGTGCAAGGTGGTGCCGGTGCTGGCCCAGGCCACGCAGTTGGACACCATGATCAAGGAGTCGTATCACCGACTCGGCGCCGATGTCTGGGACCTCCCGTTCACGCCGCCCACCGACTCCGGTGCGATCGAGTTGGACAAGATGAGTTCGGGCAAGCTCATCGAGGATCTGGAGAAAGAGGGCAGCGAGCGCACCCAGCAGGATGAGGACCGCCCCATCGAGCAAAGCGACAACTCGCTGGTGCGTTTGATCAACACCATGATCATCGAAGCCTACAGCCAGGGCGTCTCTGACATCCACATCGAGAGCTACCCAGGCCGCGAGAAGATCAAGATCCGCTTCCGCAAGGATGGGGTGCTGATTCCCTATCTGGAGTTGCCGCACAACTACCGCTCGGCCATGATCGCGCGCGTCAAGATCATGTGTGATCTGGACATTTCCGAGCGGCGGCGTCCCCAGGATGGCAAGATCAATTTCGCCCGCTTCGTGCCGCAGTACCGCATCGAGTTGCGGGTGGCCACGGTGCCCACCAACAACGGGCTGGAAGACGTGGTGATGCGGATCCTGAGTTCGGCGCGGCCTTTGCCCCTTGACCAGATCGGCTTGAGCCCGCACAACCTGGGGCGCCTCACGGAGGCGATGGAGCGTCCTTACGGCATGATCCTGTGCGTGGGGCCCACCGGTTCGGGCAAGACGACCACGCTGCACTCGGCGCTGAGTTTCATCAACGTGCCCGAGCGCAAGATCTGGACGGCCGAGGACCCGGTGGAAATCACCCAGCCGGGCCTGCGTCAGGTGCAGGTCAATCCCAAGATCGACTGGACGTTTGCCAAGGCCTTGCGTGCCTTCTTGCGTGCCGATCCCGACGTGATCATGGTGGGCGAAATGCGCGATGTGGAGACGGCCGGCATGGCGGTGGAAGCCTCGCTGACGGGGCACCTGGTGCTGTCGACCCTGCACACCAACAGCGCCCCTGAAACCGTGACCCGCTTGCTCGACATGGGCATGGACCCGTTCAACTTTGCCGATTCGCTGCTGGTGGTGTTGGCGCAGCGTCTGGTGCGACGCCTGTGCACGCACTGCCGCGTGGCCGAACCGGCCAGCGAGACCTATCTGGACGAACTGGCGCGCGACTACCTCCATGCCTTTGGCAAGGACAGCACCGTGATGACGCTGGAGCAGGTGAGGGCGGACTGGCAGGAGCGCTTTGCCGAGTCGGGGGTGGTTCAGACGTACCACAGCCCTGGCTGTGAGCACTGCAACCAGACGGGCTATCACGGGCGCGCGGGCATCCACGAGTTGATGAGCATCAGTCGGGAGTTGCGTCGCCTGATCCAGACCGGGGCGCGGGCCGAGGAACTTCAGCGGCAGGCCATGATCGAAGGGATGCGGACCCTGCGCCAGGATGGCATTGAAAAGGTGCTTGCCGGCATCACCAGTCTGGAAGAGGTGCGCGCGACCAGCAATGTCTGAGATGTTGTGCACTTTGCCGCACACGGATTTTGAAAAAGGTGCAAGATAGTCAGCAAGTAGTGAGTGGCAAGCCCTGAGGTTTGCGTGATCTTTGGTGTTGAGGCGATGCCTGACATGGCGCGCCGGGTCATCATGGTGGTCCGTCCCGTCTGCAGGCATCGATGGCGTGAGTCGATGTTCGGAGGTCTGCATGGACGTGATCAGTCACTTCGCCGCTCGTTACGAGCGCACCCGCGAGGAAGAGTATTCGCTGGAGGAATACCTCGACCTGTGCAAACGAGATCCGATGGCTTACGCCACGGCGGCCGAGCGCATGCTCAAGGCCATTGGCGAACCCCAGATGCTCGACACGCGGCATGACCCGCGTTTGTCGCGGATCTTCGCCAACAAGGTCATCAAGCTCTATCCGGCTTTCGAAGAGTTCTACGGCATGGAGGAGGCCATCGAGCAGGTGGTGTCCTACTTCCGGCACGCCGCACAGGGCCTGGAGGAAAAGAAACAGATCCTCTACCTGCTGGGCCCGGTAGGGGGGGGCAAGTCGTCGATCGCCGAGCGCCTGAAGCAGTTGGCCGAGCATGTGCCTTTCTTTGCCTTGAAGGGCTCGCCGGTGAACGAGTCGCCGCTGGGGCTGTTCGACCCGGTGGAAGACGGGCCGATCCTGGAGCAGGAGTACGGCATCCCGAGGCGCTACCTGCAACGGGTATTGAGCCCCTGGGCCGTCAAGCGCCTGGAGGAGTTCGGTGGCGACATCCGTCAGTTCCGCGTGGTCAAGCGCTACCCCAGCATCCTCAAGCAGGTGGGCATTGCCAAGACCGAACCCGGTGATGAGAACAACCAGGACATCTCGTCGCTGGTGGGCAAGGTGGACATCCGCAAGCTCGAGACCTACGCACAAGACGACCCGGATGCCTACAGCTACTCCGGTGGGCTGTGCCTGGCCAACCAGGGCCTGCTGGAGTTCGTCGAGATGTTCAAGGCGCCCATCAAGGTGCTGCACCCGCTGCTGACGGCCACGCAAGAAGGCAACTTCAAGGGCACGGAAGGCTTTGGCGCTATCCCGTTTGACGGGGTGGTGCTGGCGCACTCGAACGAGAGCGAGTGGAAGGCGTTTCGCAACAACAAGAACAACGAGGCCTTTCTCGATCGCATCTACATCGTGAAGGTGCCGTACTGTCTGCGCGCCAGCGAGGAGGTCAAGATCTACGAGAAGCTGTTGCGCGGCTCGTCGCTGGCCCATGCACCCTGTGCGCCGGGCACCTTGCACATGTTGTCGAAGTTCGCTGTGCTGACCCGCTTGAAGGAGCCGGAGAACAGCAGCATCTTCAGCAAGATGCTGGTGTATGACGGCGAGAGCCTGAAGGACACCGATCCGAAGGCCAAGTCGATTCAGGAGTACCGCGACTACGCCGGGGTCGATGAGGGCATGAGCGGCATCTCGACGCGCTTTGCCTTCAAGATCCTCTCCAAGGTGTTCAATTTCGACTCTGCCGAGGTGGCGGCCAATCCGGTGCATCTGATGTATGTGCTGGAGCAGCAGATCGAGCGCGAGCAGTTCCCGGCCGAGACAGAGCAGAAGTACATCGGCTACATCAAGGAGATGCTGGCGCCGCGCTATGCGGAGTTCATCGGCAAGGAGATCCAGACGGCCTACCTGGAGAGCTATTCCGAGTACGGCCAGAACATCTTCGACCGCTATGTGACCTACGCGGACTACTGGATCCAGGATCAGGAGTACCGCGACACGGACACGGGCGAAATCTTCGATCGCGGCTCGCTCAATGCCGAGCTGGAGAAGATCGAGAAGCCCGCGGGCATTGCCAACCCGAAGGACTTCCGCAACGAGATCGTCAACTTCGTGCTGCGTGCGCGGGCCAACAACGGCGGCAAGAACCCGTTGTGGACCAGCTACGAGAAGCTGCGTACCGTGATCGAGAAGAAAATGTTCAGCAACACCGAAGAGTTGTTGCCGGTCATCAGCTTCAACGCCAAGGCCAGTGCCGATGAGTTGAAGAAGCACGAGGACTTCGTCAACCGCATGGTGCAGAAGGGCTACACGCCCAAGCAGGTGCGCCTGCTGTGCGAGTGGTATCTGCGCGTCCGGAAATCGTCATGATCTTGATGGACCACCCCCGAGCGCCGGCCGGCGCTCCCCCTCCAGGGGGCGCCACTGACGGCCCGGCGAAGCCGGCTCCGTGGTGGCAGCTTGGTTAAAACGGCGGACTGCCCACATGACACGTCAACACATCATCGACAGGCGGCTGGCGGGCAAGAACAAGTCGGTCGGCAACCGTGAGCGCTTCCTGCGTCGCTACAAGACGCAGGTGCGTGAGGCGGTGCGGCGTGCCATCAATGGGCGCAGCATTCGCGACATGGAAAAGAGCGAGGACATCAGCATCCCGAAGCGTGACCTGTCCGAGCCGGTGTTTGGTCATGGTGAGGGGGGCAACCGTGAGGTCGTGCACCCCGGCAACCGCGAGTATGTGCGCGGCGACCGCATCGAGAAGCCGCAGGGTGGACAGGGGCAGGGCCGTGGGCAAGGCGATGCGAGCGACAGCGGGGAGGGCGAGGACGATTTCGTTTTCACTCTGAGCAAGGAAGAGTTCATGCAAGTCTTCTTCGAGGACTTGGCCCTGCCCAACCTGGTGCGGACCGCGCTGGCCGAGGTGCCGGAGTGGAAGAGCCAGCGGGCCGGCTATTCGAGCGAGGGCACGCCCAACAACCTGCACGTGGTGCGCTCGATGCGCGGCGCGCTGGGACGGCGGATCGCGCTGGGCGCTTCGTCGCGGCGAGAGCTGCATGACCTGGAGGCAGAACTCGCCACCTTGCGCGCCACGGCGCCGCGCGATGCCACTTTGGCGCACGCTTACGAGGCCGAGATCGCCCAGCTGGAAGCCCGGATCGCCCACCTGAAAGGCCGTATTCAGGCCATTCCCTATCTGGACCCCATCGACCTGCGCTACCGCAGCCGCATCAAGGTGCCAGTGCCCACGACCCAGGCGGTGATGTTCTGTGTGATGGACGTGTCGGGCTCGATGGACGAGCAGCGCAAGGAGCTGTCCAAGCGCTTCTTCATCCTGCTCTACCTCTTCCTGACGCGGCATTACGAGAAGATCGACCTGGTCTTCATCCGCCACCACACCCAGGCTCAGGAAGTGAGCGAGCAGGATTTCTTCCACGCGACCGAGACCGGGGGCACTGTGGTGTCGAGCGCGCTGGTGCTGCTGGACCAGATCATCGAGGCCCGCTACCCCAGCAGCGAGTGGAACATCTATGTGGCTCAGGCCAGCGATGGCGACAACTGGCACCACGACTCCAGCCGTTGCAGTGAACTCCTGGCCCAGAAGATCCTGCCCAAGGTGCGCTACTTCGCCTATGTGCAGGTGGCGCAGACCGAACAAAACCTCTGGGATGAGTACCTGGCCCTCAGTGAGACGCACCCTCACTTTGCGATGCGCAAGGTGCTCGAGGCCTCCGAGATTTATCCCGTTTTCCGGGAGCTGTTCAAGAAGGAAGGGGTGGCCGCATGAGTCTGTCGACATTGTCCAAGCCCCTGCCCGGCGTGGCCGACTGGTCGTTCGAACTGATCGAGGATTACCACGAGGTCATCCGGGCCACGGCCGAGCGTTTCCACCTCGATACCTACCCGAATCAGCTGGAGATCATCACCGCTGAGCAGATGATGGACGCCTACGCCAGCGTGGGCATGCCGGTGAACTACCGGCACTGGTCGTACGGCAAGGAGTTCATCGCCACCGAGAAGAACTACCGGCGTGGCTTCATGGGCCTGGCCTATGAGATCGTCATCAACTCGAATCCCTGCATCAGCTACCTGATGGAGGAGAACACGATGGCGATGCAGGCGCTCGTCATCGCGCACGCGGCCTACGGGCACAACAGCTTTTTCAAGGGCAACTATCTGTTCCGCATGTGGACGGATGCGGGCTCGATCATCGACTACCTGGTCTATGCCAAGAACTATGTGGCGCAGTGCGAAGAGCGTCATGGTGTCGATGCGGTCGAGGCCCTGCTGGACTCGTGTCATGCCCTGATGAACCACGGGGTGGACCGCTACCGGCGGCCGGGCAAGCTGTCTCTGGACAAGGAGCTGGCCCGCCGCGAAGAGCGTGAGGCCTATCTGCAGCAGCAGGTCAACGACCTGTGGCGGACCTTGCCGCGTCGTGCCGACAAGGCTGAAGAGGAAGCGGTCAAACGCTTCCCGGCCGAGCCACAGGAGAACCTGCTGTACTTCATCGAGAAGCACGCACCGCTGCTGGAGCCCTGGCAGCGCGAGATCGTGCGCATCGTGCGCAAGGTCGCGCAGTACTTTTACCCGCAGCGCCAGACCCAGGTGATGAACGAGGGCTGGGCCACGTTCTGGCACTACACCTTGCTCAACACCATGTACGACGACGGCTGGCTCAGCGACGGGGTCATGATGGAGTGGCTGCAGTCGCACACCAACGTGGTCTACCAGCCTCCGGTGGGACACCGGGCGTACAGCGGACTCAATCCCTATGCGCTGGGCTTTGCGATGTACACGGATTTGAAGCGCATCTGCGAGCAGCCGACGCCGGAGGACCGTGCCTGGTTTCCGGACTTTGCGGGATCGGCCGAGGGGCAGCCGAAAGAGGTCCACGCCTGGCTCAAGACCCTGGACTACGCCATGCGCAACTTCAAGGACGAGAGCTTCATCGGCCAGTTCCTGAGTCCGAAGGTGATGCGCGATTTTCGCTTGTTTGCCATCCGTGATGAGGAGGCTGCGAGTGAATACGAGGTCAGTGCCATCCACGATGACAGTGGTTATCGTGCCTTGCGAGAGGCGTTGTCACGTCAGTATGACCTCGGTTCGCGCGAGCCCAACATCCAGGTCTGGAGCGTGAACCTGCGCGGCGATCGTGCGCTCACCCTGCGGCATGCCCGGCACAATGACCGGCCCTTGGGTGAGGGCACTCGTGAGGTGCTCAAGCATGTGGCCCGCCTGTGGGGCTTTCCGGTGCACCTGCACAGCCTCAACCCGGCAGGCGATGTGCGTCAGCAGTGGACCGTGGCGCCGGCCGACGCAGCCTGACTCAGTCGCCGAGATCGCCCATCAGGCTGTCGGCGGCGCGCTGCACCAGGCTGCGCTGCTGCACCTCGGTCACCAAGCCCTGCTCGCGCAGGTTGCACAGCACCTGGCGAGGCAGGGTGTGTATGTCGTCGGTCTGACGACCGGTGAACATGAAAAAGCGCTGGTTGCGACTCACCCAGATCAGACGCGAGTTGACCCACTCTCCCTGGATCGACAGTTTGAACCAGGTGCCCGGATGCAGGCCTTCCACCCAGGCCTCAGCGGCCTCAGGCCCGGATGGGGTGTCCTCGGCCGCCGACAGGCCCATGGGCACCGTGGGCAAGGCACCGACATGCACTTTGGGCTCGGGGTCGGGGTTGAGCTGCTCCCACACCGAGTCAATGTGCTCCGAGCGCATCTGCGAGACGATTTCGTGCGGTGTCAGTTCGCGCGGGGGCTCGCTCGGCGTGGCGGGCGCTGGCGGGCTGCGTAGGTAACGTGCGTGAACAACCATCAGCTGTTCCATCAGGTCGCCACGCAGCTTGGGGGGCCAGTTGATGAGGGCCATGCCCTTGCGCAGCCGCTCGGTGAGCGAGGGCAGCATCGCACGCAGGCGGTCGCGCTCGTCCAGTGTCGTCGGACGCTGCAAGCTGGTCACCAACTCTTCCACGACGTTGATCAGGCCATGGCTTTCTTGCTCGTCCATGTCTCCCTGGGTCATCACGTGGACCATGACGTCGACCCAGGGCCCCCGCAGGAAGTCACTGACGACGATCGGGACCGTGTGCCCTTCCAGATGCTGCTCCACTTGCTGGTGGAGCAGGCCTTTGAGGGTTTCCAGATGGTCGGCCTCTTCCAGGGCTTTGAGCGTGGCTTCGCGGCTGGCCAGCAACTCCGCGCTCTGCGCGTCGATCGCTTCCTGGATGGCCTGACGTGCCTGCACGAAGTCGTCAGCCTGGGGGCTGGTGTTGCTCACCAACTGGTCAATGATGGGGCGGATCCGTTCGATGAAGGCGTGCTGCTCAGCCGCCTCATCATGTCGGAACCCACCCACATAGGACACCAGATCGTTGATGAGCTGCCAACTCGGGTGCTGCAGGTTTTCCACCAGCTGTGGCTCTTGCAGGGCCAGACGGATCATGCTGGTCTGCAGGTCCTGCACCACCGGCTGCACGGCGGGGACGGAGCCGCTTTCCTTGACCATGCGTTCCAGCAACTGACTCAGACTCTGGATGGCGTGCGGGTCGTCAACCTGGGCGCCGAGTTGGTTGAGCGGCAGTTGTTGCAGTGCGCGGTCGAGTGCGGCCGTCACCACAGACGGACTCATCTGCAGGGCCGCGGGCAGCCGTTGCAGCAGGGCATCCAGTGCCCCAGGGCGGTTCACGTCCAGTGCCGCGGCCGCCGGTGCGTGCGGGTTGATCACGGCCTTGTACTCAACCGGGATCACACCTTCCTGATGCAGTTGCAGGTTGGCATCGCCATAAAAGCGATGCAGCAGGCGGGCCAGCTCCTTGCCGGCCACGCGCAGCAGCAGCTGTCGCTCGGCGCCAGGCAGCTGCAGCACGGACACCGCGTCACTCAAGGCACGGGCGAAAGCGGCCGGACTGAATGGGTTGGCCTCGGCGTGGATGTCGGGATCGCCACGCAAGGCGGCCGTGTAGGACTGAAACTCGCGCAGCGACCACTCGGTGACCAAGTCAATGAGCTGGACCGTGCGTGCCACCTCGATCGTGGTCTCTGCGGCGGACTCGTCCACAAGACTGAGTTCGTCGAGTTTGAGTCCGGGTGACTTGCGCGCTTCCGAGTGAGTCTGCCGGGACTGCCGCGCCATGGCGATCTCGGATTGAAAACGGTGCGTCAGGGCCTCATGGAAGCGCAACTGGTGCTGCTGCAGGAGGCTGGCAAGCCCGAAGATCAACTGCCGATCCTGCGCCACGGCCAAGTCTCCCTTGGGCGCACGCAAGGCTTCGAGTGTGCGGCGGATCACGCTGTTGGCCAGTTCGGGCAGCAGCCCGATCAGGCGCTCGCAATGGGCTTGGAACTGGGGGGTCTCGGAGGTCATCGACGCGGCAGGATGGGGTTGGCGGGCCTGAGCCTGATTCGGACGGTTGGGGCAGTGTGACGGATTGGGGGCGCCGTCAACTGCCAATGAAGCCTCATTTTGCAGGCAATTGTCACATTTGTGATGTGTCCGGGTGGGCACGTGGTCACCCAACGGGTGTCGGGTGCGGGGAAAAGGGGGTGGGCGGCCCTGCTTATCTCGCTCAAGTTTGGGCGGGGCTGACCAACAATCCTGTCCCAGCAGGAGTGTTTTCTCACCATGTCCGACGACAGCGCACAAGACAAGCAGTTACCCGCCACCGCGCGGAAGCTGCAGAAAGCCAAGGAAGAAGGCCAGGTGGTCCGCTCGAAGGACCTGGGCCACTTTCTGGTCGTGCTCGTCGCCACCGGCGTGCTGATGGGGCTCACGCCGGTGTGGATGAACCACATGCAGAAGCTCTTGAATGCCGGCCTGCGCTTTGACGCGCGCACCGTGGCCGCACCCGAGATGATGGTTCAGCGCCTGAGTGCGTGGGCCTTGGAGGGGTTGATCGTGGTGATTCCCTTTGCGATCGGCATCGCGTTCGCTTCGGTGGCGGCCAGCGTCTTGGCGGGTGGCTGGGTGATGTCCTTCAAGGTGCTGCAACCCAAGTTCAGCACACTCAATCCCATCAGCGGCATTGGCCGGGTGTTCTCCAAGCAGCAGCTCATCGACGCTCTCAAGGCCAGCTTGCTGGGGCTGATCCTCGGTGTGGCGGGAGTCATGTTCCTGTACAAAGCTTGGCCCCGCATGGTCGACCTGCTGGCGATGCCGCTGCCGGCGGCCATCGCGACCTTGGGGTCCACTCTGGCCGAGGTGATGGGTTCGATGTTGCTGGTGATCGCGGCTTTCGCCTTGCTGGACTGGCCGTTGCAGAAGTTCTTGTTTGCCCAGCGCATGCGCATGAGCCATCAGGACGTCAAGGAAGAATTCAAGCAGCAGGAAGGCAACCAGGAGGTCAAGGGCCGCATCAAGCAGCTGATGCGCGAGCAGGCTCGCAAGCGCATGCTGGCCGCTGTGCCCACGGCCGATCTGGTCGTGATGAACCCGACCCACTACGCTGTGGCGCTAAAGTACGACGAGGCCAGCATGGGCGCGCCGCGTGTGGTGGCCAAGGGCCTGGACCTGGTCGCGCTCAAGATCCGTGACATCGCCACCGAGCACCGTGTCCCTGTGCTCGAAGCGCCGCCACTGGCCCGTGCGCTGTATGCCAACACCGAGCTGGAGCAGGAAGTGCCGGTGGCCCTGTACACCGCCGTCGCCCAGGTGATGGCCTATGTGTTCCAGCTGCGTCAGGCCCTGACCGGCCAGGCCCCGATGCCGGGCAACCTGCCCGATCTGGAGGTGCCGCGCGAGCTCGATCCCCAGCAGTCCGACAAGGCGAAGGCCCGCGCCGCCGCCATGCAAGCAGAGGCTGAAGCATGAACCCGATGTTGCTCAAACTCCAGGCCCTGACGGGCGGTGATCCCAAGCGCTTCCAGGCCATGGCCGCCCCCATCGTGGTGGTGGCCGTGCTGGCGCTGATGGTGCTGCCGCTGCCGCCCTTCCTGCTGGATTTGTTCTTCACCTTCAACATCGCCACCGCCCTGATGGTGATGATGGTGGCTGCCACCATGCTGCGGCCGCTGGACTTTGCGGCCTTCCCGGCCGTGCTGCTGCTGACCACCTTGCTGCGCCTGGCACTGAACGTGGCCTCGACCCGGGTCGTGCTGATGGAAGGCCACACCGGCACCGGCGCTGCGGGCGCAGTGATCGAGTCCTTCGGTCACTTCCTGATCGGTGGCAACTTTGCGGTCGGCCTGATCGTGTTCGCCATCCTCGTCGTGATCAACTTCGTCGTGATCACCAAGGGTGCCGAGCGGATCGCCGAAGTCGGCGCACGGTTTGCCCTGGACGCGATGCCCGGCAAGCAAATGGCCATTGACGCCGACATGAATGCCGGCCTCATCGACGAGCCCGAGGCCAAGCGCCGTCGCCGTGAAGTGCAGGAAGAGGCCGAGTTCCATGGCTCCATGGACGGTGCCTCCAAGTTCGTGCGTGGCGACGCCATCGCCGGCATCCTGATCCTGTTCATCAACATCATTGGTGGCTTCATCATCGGCGTCGTGCAGCACGGTCTGTCGGCTTCTGAGGCCGCCAGCTCCTACATCCTGCTGGCCGTGGGTGATGCCCTGGTCGCACAGATCCCGGCCCTGCTGATCTCGGTGGCCGCCGCCATGGTGGTGTCCCGCGTGGGCAAGGAGCAGGACGTTGGCACCCAGATCATGGGTCAGATGCTGGCCAATCCCAAGGTGCTGGGTGTGGCCGCCGGCATCATCTTCCTGCTGGGCGTGATCCCGGGCATGCCATCCATCGTCTTTTTGCCGGTGGCCAGCCTGTTGGGTTACGGCGCCTGGCGCAACCACCAGAAGCAGGAGGCAGAGCGCCTGGCGCCCAAGCCGGTCGAAAAGCCCGCGGCCGCGGTCGCCCCCGGTGGCGAGGCCACCTGGGAAGACCTGCAGCCCGTCGACACCCTGGGCCTGGAAGTCGGCTATCGCCTGATCCAGCTGGTTGACAAGGACCGTGGCGGCGACCTGCTCAACCGGATCAAGGGCGTTCGCCGCAAGTTCGCGCAGGAAGTCGGATTTTTGCCACCGTCCGTCCACATCAAGGACAACCTGGAACTGCGCCCCAGCTTCTACCGCATCACCCTGCGCGGGGCTGTCGTGGGCGAGGGCGAGGTCTTCCCCAACATGCTGATGGCGATCAATCCGGGGCATGTGACGAACCCCATTCAGGGGGCGGCGGCCACCGATCCGGCCTTCGGGTTGCCGGCGGTGTGGGTGGAGGAGCGGCAAAGGGATGCCGCACAAATGGCGGGTTACACGGTCGTTGATCCATCGACCGTCGTGGCCACACATCTCTCACACTTGATGCAACTGCACGCCGCCAAGCTGCTGGGCCGGGTTGAGACCCAACAGCTGGTGGAGCATGTGACAAAACTGGCTCCCAAACTCATCGAAGACGTGGTTCCCAAAATGGTCGGCATCCCCATCCTGCAAAAGGTCCTCCAGCTCCTGCTGGAAGAGGGTGTGCACATCCGCGACATGCGCTCCATCATCGAAACCCTGGCCGAAAGCGCCTCGGCCGGTGGTCAGGTGGCGCAGGATCCGGCCGAGTTGGCCCGCCGCATTCGCATTGGCCTGGCTCCTGCCATCGTGCAGCAGATCTATGGCCCGGTGAAGGAGCTGGACGTCATCGCCATCGAGCCCGACCTCGAACGCCTGCTGACCCAGGCCCTGACCTCGCCCAACGGTCCCATGCTGGATCCGGGCGTGGCCGACCACCTCACGCGCCAGGCGGCCGATGCCACCCAGCGCCAGGAAAACATGGGTCAACCGGCCTGCCTGCTCGTGCCAGACGCCATCCGCCCCTCGGTGGCCCGTCTGCTCAAGCGTGCGGCCCCGCGTCTGAAGGTGCTGGGCCACAGCGAGATCCCTGAGACCCATTCGATTCGCATCGGTACCCTGATCGGAGGCCACGCATGAACGTCAAGCGCTTCATTGGACGCAACAGCCGCGAGGCCATGCAAAAGGTCAAGGCGGCATTCGGCGACGACGCCGTGGTCCTCTCCACCAAGCCCGCGGCCGAAGGCGGCATCGAGATCCTGGCGATGGCCGGCGAGAGCATCCCTGCGATCGACAGCTACGTCAAGGACACCCCCGCCCCCCGTGCGCCCGCCAGCACGGCGCCGGTCGGTGCTCGCAAGGCGGCCGATGCCCCTGCCGCCGCACCCGCCCGCTCGGCCATGGCCAACCTGGCCAGCTCCGTGCAGGACGACGTCAAGCAACTGGCCATGAGCACCTTGTCCTTCCAGGACTACGTGCGCGAGCGCATGCTCAAGCGTCGCCAGGCTGCCCTGCAGTCGCGCGCCGAGCCCGTGGCAGCAGCCAACGCCGAAGAACAACTCAGCCAGCGCTTTGCCGCCCCCAAAGCTGCCCCGATTCCCGAAGCGGCCGCAGCCATCGACCTGGGCGCCGATCTGGTTCACCGCCCCGTGGCCGCTCAGGCCCATGACGAACACCTGGCCGAAGACTGGGCGGCCTACCAGGCCGAAGCCGCGGCCGTGGCCAGCGCCCCGCGCGCGGCCGCACCCGTTCGCGCCGCCCGCGCCACCGCAACGCCTGCCGCGCACGCCGACCTGACGATGGCTCAGATGGTGCCTGCTTCAGCCGTCCGTGCCGAAGCTGCGCGACCCAGTGCCGTCGAAGTGGCCACCGCCGAAGCCCTCAAGGCAGCGCAGGACGCCAACGCCTTCATGATGAGCGAGCTGCGTGCCATGCGCGCCATGATGAAAGAGCGCTTCGACACCATGGCCTTCGTCGAAAAGCTCGGCCGTACGCCGGCCCAGGCCGCCCTGGCGCAAAAGCTGCTCGATGGCGGTTTCTCGGCCGTGCTGATCCGCAAGATGCTCGACGCCATGCCCGCCGAAGTCATCGACGGCACCCACGACGAAGTGCAGTGGGCCACCCAGGTGCTGCAACGCAACCTCAACACGGCCGACCGTGAACGCGCCATCGAAGACCAAGGCGGTGTGTTCGCCCTGATCGGCTCCACCGGTGTGGGCAAAACCACGACAACTGCCAAGCTGGCCGCCACCTTCGCGGCCAAGCACGGTGCTTCCAACCTGGGTCTGATCACCCTGGATGCCTACCGCGTCGGCGCCCATGAACAGCTGCGTGCCTACGGCCGCATCCTGGGCGTGCCCGTGCACATGGCCCACGACCGCGCCGCGCTGGAAGACCTGCTGGAGCTGCTGTCCGGCAAGAAGATGATCCTCATCGACACCGCCGGCATGGCCCAGCGCGATGGCCGCACCAAGGAACTGCTCGACCTGCTGGCCCACCCCAGCATCAAGAAGCTGCTGGTCATCAACACCGCGGCCCAGGGCGACGCCATCGAAGACGTGATGCACGCCTACCAGGCCGATGCCTGTGCCGGCGTCATCCTCTCCAAGCTCGACGAGGCCGTCAAGCTCGGCCCGGCCCTGGACGCCCTGATTCGTCACAAGCTCAAGGTGGTCGGCGTGGCCAACGGCCAGCGCGTGCCCGAAGACTGGCACCGCCTGTCCTCGCAGGCCCTGGTGCACCGCGCCCTGCGCGCCAGCCTGAACCCGGCCTACCGCCTCGACCCCACCGAGGTCAGCCTCGTGTTCTCTGCCCCCAGCCACACGGAAACCCAGGCCGCCGCCCGCGCCATGTGAAGCCTCGTGGCTCCCTGAACGCAAGCCAACGTTCTCAGACAGCGCCGATGACACGCCACGCCCGTTCCCAGGCCGGCTCTGCCGGCACCCGCGCCCACCATCCTGTTGACCAGGCCCAGGGCTTGCGGCAAATGTTCGTCTCACGCGTACTGCGCTTCATTCCGGTGGTGGCCAATGGCCGATCCGGCTGTGGCGGGCTGGTGCTGGAGCGCCTGTGTGCCGCCTACGCCGGCTTTGGCCTTCACACCCTCGTGGTCGATGCCAGCGAACAGGCACGCGCGCCCAGCGAGCTGGTGGCCTTTGATCTGGCCGAGGGCATCGAGCCCCTGTCCGACCAGATCAGCTACATGGCCGCCAGGGGCTTGCCTCTGCGCCATGTGGATGCCCGTGGCTCCTGCGCCAGCCTGCTGCCGGCCCTGGCCGATGCCTCGCCCCGCAGCGATGTGGTCTTGGTACACGCCTCGGCCAGCGAGATCGTGCGCCTGTTCGGCCAACCCGCTCGCGGCATGGCATTGCGCCCCCTGATTTTCACCAATGACATGGCCGAGGGCCTCACGGATGCCTATGCGGCCGTCAAGATCCTCAGCCAGCGCGGCGGCTGGATGAGCTACGACCTGTTGCTGTGCGCCCCCGTCGAGAGTGCCCAGGCCGAGCCTGTCGCTCAGCGCCTGGCCCGTTGCGCCGATGACTTTCTGGGGGTGGCCCAGCGCAGCGCACATCAGCTCGACCCCCAGCAAGCGGCCACCGCCGATCCCGATCCCCACTTCATGGAAATGGCTGCCGCGTTGCTCCACGGTGCCTTGCCCTTGAGCTTGGGCGATAGCGCCTTCGAACACCTCACCTCACCAGGGTCGGCCTTGCCGGCTCGCGTTGCCTCGGCCCATAATTGATGTACATGGAACCCAGCACGTACACCGCCAAAGGGCGTCTCGACGTCAATGGCATGTTGCGCCAGTACAGTCCGCTGGTGCGCCGCTTGGCGCATCAGATGATGGCCAAATTGCCTGCCAACGTCGAGGTCGACGACCTGATCCAGGTGGGCATGATCGGTCTGGCCGACGCGCTCAGCCGCTTCGATCCTGCGCAAGGGGTGCAGATCGAAACCTTTGCCACCCAGCGCATCCGGGGCGCCATGCTCGATGAGTTGCGAGGGGCGGACTGGCTCAGCCGAGGCTCCCGCAAGCAGCAGCGCGACATCGAAGGCGCCGTTCATCGTCTGGAGCAGCGCCTGGGGCGTGCGCCGCACGAAAGCGAGATCGCTGCCGAGATGGGTTTGAGCCTGCCCGATTACCAGGACATGCTCGGCAAGGTGCGTGGCACCCAACTCATCTATCTGGAAGACATGAGTGGCGACGAGGGTGATCAGGATTACCTGGATCGCCATGTCGCCGACAGTGGCAGCGACCCGCTCAGCCTCCTGCAGGACGATCGCATGCGGCATGCCCTGGTGGAAGCGATCAAGAAGTTGCCCGAACGTGAGCAACTTGTCATGAGCCTCTATTACGAAGAGGACATGAACCTCAAGGAAATCGCGGCTGTGCTGGGGGTGACCGAATCCCGCGTCTGCCAACTGCACAGTCAATCCATCGCCCGTCTGCGTGTCAAGTTGCGAGAGTGGTGAGGGGGCCCGGAGCGCTGCGCGTGGTCTGGTGATGTGTTGGCTTTGAAATGATTCAAATCAAGGGCATCGCGTTCGCTCCCCTGATTTTCCGTGGCAGCGTGCTTTTTTGCGCACCCTTTCCGGGGTTGTCCCGATAAGATGCGCCCACGAAAAAGGACATCTTCATGCGCGCTGACTCCTCTCCCGGTTACCTGTTCCACCGTCATGACATTGTGGTGCTGTGGGGCATCGCCGCTGTTTTTCTGGGCACCCTGGCTTACGGCTGGATCTACAACAACCTGACCCTCGGATTGTTGTTGGGCTTGCTGTTCATGGGCCTGTCCCTGGGGGTTGCGGCCATGTCCAAAGGCGGCTTGCTCAGCCGCGTGGGGCTGCCTGTCCTGGGCATGACCATGGTCGGCCTGATGATCCACGTCGCGCGCGGACACAGTGAGGCGCACTTTGCCGTGTTTGCTTTCCTGGCTTGCTTGGTGGTTTATCGCAGCAGCGCGGCCATCATCGCCGGGGCGGTTGCCATCGCCGTTCACCACATCACGTTCAACCAGTTTCAGACCTGGGGTTGGGGCCCGATGTGCTTCACCGAACCCAGTTTCATGCGGGTCATCGAGCATGCGCTCTACGTGGTCGTGGAGTCGATCGTGCTGGTCTTGCTGGCCCTGCGTGCCCGGTCGGACTTTGCCACGGCCGAAGAATTGATGCGCATCGTCGAACAGATCCAAGGCGACGATGGCACGGTCAATTTGCAGGTGTCTCACCTGTCAGCGCGGGGGCGCGTGAGCCGCAAGCTGCTCGATGCCCTTCAGCACATTGAAACAGCGATCCAGCAGGTGAACCGCTCGGCCGACGCCATCCGACAGGCCAGTGCCGACATCGCGCACGGCAACCAGTCTCTGAGCAGCCGTACCGAAGATGCGGCTGCCAGCATCGCGCAAACCGCCGCGTCGGTCGAGGAAATTGCCTCCACCATCCGCGCCAGCGTGGACAACGCACACCAGGCCAACCGCCTGGCAGGGCAGGCCTCCGATGTGGCGTCACGCGGTGGTGACGCTGTGCACCGCGTGGTGGACACCATGGCCGGCATCCAGCAGTCCAGCCGCAAGATCACCGACATCATCGGCGTCATCGACGGCATCGCCTTCCAGACCAACATCCTGGCGCTCAATGCCGCGGTCGAGGCCGCACGGGCCGGCGAACAGGGCCGTGGTTTTGCCGTGGTGGCCAGCGAAGTGCGTAACCTGGCTCAGCGCAGTGCCGAAGCGGCCAAGGAAATCAAGCAACTCATCACCCGCAGTGTCGAGCAGGTGGACAGCGGTAGCAGTCTGGTTGGCAGCACCGGTGAAATCATCGGTGAGGTCGTCGAACAGGTGCGTCGCGTCAGTGCCCTGGTCAGCGAAATCACCGTCTCCAGTTCCGAGCAGAACGATGGGGTTGGCCAGATCAACCTGGCCATCACCCGGCTGGATCAGACCACACAGCAAAATGCCTCCATGGTGGAGCAGACGGCTGCTGCGGCAGAGCGACTGCGCCAGCAATCCGATGAGCTCGTTGCCGCCATGGCGGTGTTCCGGGTGTCTGCCCAGAGTGCGCATCGCTGACATCGCCATGATCCAGGCGCGACATTCTGCGCGCCCATGACAAAGGGACTCCTCGGAGTCCCTTTGGTTTGTGCGCTGGCGCTGAGCCTGTCCCCATGAAGCGCTGCCCCATGGGGAGGGGCATCAGCCGATGCGTCCCAGCAGCAGGTACTCCATGAGCGCCTTCTGCACGTGCATGCGGTTTTCGGCCTCATCCCACACCACCGACTGCGGGCCATCGATCACCTCGGCTTCGACTTCCTCGCCACGGTGGGCGGGCAGACAGTGCATGAACAGGGCATTGGGTTTGGCCACGGCCATCATCTCGCGGTCCACGCACCAGTCGGCAAAAGCCTTCATGCGCGCCTCGTTCTCGGCCTCGTAGCCCATGGATGTCCACACATCGGTGGTCACCAGATCGGCGCCACGGCAGGCGTCCATCGGGTCCTTGAACACCTTGTAGCAGTCGGTGGACTGGATGCCGGCCACGGCCGGGTCGATCTCGTAGCCGCTGGGCGTGCTCACGTGCACCGTGAAGCCCAGAATTTCTGCGGCCTGCAGCCAGGTGTTGGCCATGTTGTTGCCATCACCCACCCACGCCACCACCTTGCCTTCGATCGAGCCACGGTGCTCGATGTAGGTGAAGATGTCAGCCAGGATCTGGCAGGGGTGGTACTCGTTGGTCAGGCCGTTGATGACCGGCACGCGCGAGTTGGCGGCAAACTTCACCAGCTTGGCCTGCTCGTAGGTGCGGATCATCACCAGGTCCACCATGCGCGAAATCACCTTGGCGCTGTCCTCGATGGGCTCGCTGCGGCCCAGCTGGCTGCCATCGGTGGTCAGGTGCACCACCGAGCCGCCCATCTGGTACATGCCCGCCTCGAAACTCACGCGCGTGCGAGTGGACGCTTTTTCGAAGATCATCGCCAGCGTGCGGTCGGCCAGCGGGTTGTACTTCTCGTAGTTCTTGAACCGCTTCTTGATGATCGCGGCGCGGTCAAACAGGTAGGCGTACTCCTGCGCACGCAGGTCCTTGAACTGCAGGTAATGCTTGATCAGACTCAATCCGGGCTTCATGGTCAGGCCACGCTTTCAGACAGGAATTGATGCACGATGGGAGCCAGGATGGCGACCAGGTCGTCGGCTTGTTCGGTCGTGAAGATCAGGGGCGGCAGCAGTCGCACCACGGTGTCGGCGGTCACACTCAGCAGCAGGCCAGCCTCCATCGCGCGCGTCAGGATCACACCGCAGGGGCGGTCCAGCTCGATGCCGATCATCAGGCCTTGGCCACGGATCTCCTTCAGACCCTTCTCGCTGCCCAGGTCGCGTCGCAGCGCCGCCATCAGGTGCTTGCCCACATGGTCGGCCTGCGCCAGCAACTGCTCCTCTTCCATCGCCTCGATGGTGGTGACGCCCGCCCGCATCGCCAGCGGGTTGCCACCGAAGGTGGTGCCGTGGTTGCCCGCTTGCAGCACATTGGCCGCCTTGGGGCCGCACACCACCGCGCCAATCGGCACGCCCGAACCCAGGCCCTTGGCCAAAGGCATCACGTCCGGCTGGATGCCCGCCCACTGGTGGGCGAACCACTTGCCGGTGCGCCCCATGCCGCACTGCACCTCGTCGAGCATCAGCAAGATGCCCTTGTCGTCACAGATGCGGCGAGCAGCTTGCAGGTAGTCCACACGCGCCGGGGTGATGCCACCTTCACCCTGGATGGTTTCCATGAAGATGGCGGTCACGTTGGGGTGGCTGGCCACGGCAGCTTCCAGCGCCGCAATGTCGTTGAAGGGCACGCGCACAAAACCTTCCACCAGCGGCTCGAAGCCGGCGTGGATTTTGGTGTTGCCGGTGGCCGACAGCGTGGCAATCGAGCGGCCATGGAAGGCGCGTTCGCACACGATCACTTCGGCACGGTGAATGCCCTTGTCATGGCCGAACTTGCGCGCGATCTTCAGCGCGGCCTCGTTGGCCTCCAGGCCCGAGTTGCAGAAGAAGGCATTGGTCAGCCCCGAGCGCTCCACCAGCAGGCGCGCCAGCTCTTCCTGCAGCGGCACCTGATAGTAGTTGCAGCTGTGGATCATCTTGGTGACCTGATCCTGCAAGGCCGCGACCAGCTTCGGGTGCTTGTGACCCAAGGTGTTGACGGCGATGCCCGACAGGCCATCCAGATAGCGTCGGCCCTCGGTGTCCCAGACGTAGGCGCCTTCGCCATGCGACAAGGCAATGGGCAGGCGGCCGTAAGTGGGCATCACATGGGGCATCGACACGGGGGCGTTCATGGCTCAGGTCTCACATCAGGAAAGAAAAATGGCGCAGCAGGCACTGCGCCAAGGGACATTCTATGTAAAAGGCGACCGTTTGCGCGCGCGCGCCAGCGCGTGAGCCCCACTCGCCGGGTGCGGATTCTGCGCAGTGGGCTTGCGGTGGGGGCTCGGCTCCACGACAATCACGTCCTGTCATGGACGGAAACACTGGTTTCGGACGTGTCCTGTGACAAGGTGCTGCGCCGGGTTACCCGCCAGGGGGCTCACCTTGTAGGTCGTGACTGCCAGACACAATCTGGGGGTCGCTTTTTTCTGTCAATTCACCCATTGAGCAGCCGTCGGAAGCGCCACCGTGTCGACGTACCCCCCTTCCTCCCCCCCCAAGAAACCGCGTGAATTCTTCATTCAGGGCATCACCCAGAACGGCCGCCCATTCCGTCCCAGCGACTGGGCCGAGCGTCTGGCCGGTGTGATGTCAGGCTTTCGCCCCGGCGGTGCCGCGCAAGGCCCCGGCGCACACATTGGCTACTCCCCGTACTGCGTGCCCACCAGCTTGGGCAACATCAAGTGCGTCGTTGTCAACGAGGCTTTGCGTTCACTGGAGCCCATGGCCTGGGACTTCGTGATGAACTTTGCCAAGGACAACGGCCTGCAAGTGGTCGAGGGTTGCCTGCTCAACCCCGAAACCGGCGCCAGACAGCCACCTGACAAAAAGCCCGCCTAGTGCGGGCTTTTTTGACGGCCGCACCAGGCGGCTCAGGGTTTGGGGATGCTCAGAATGAGGTCCAGTCGTCGTCCGATGCCGCCTGGGTGTGGGTCGGGTTGGCTCGGTTGGGAGCAGGCGTCGCAGGGGACTTGGCGGCGGTGGGCGGCGTGGAGCGCGCGGCAGCCTTGACCGGCGGTTTGATCGCGGGAGCAGCCGCTGGCTTGGGGGGCGTCACGGCGCGCACCGGGGCGACCGAAGATGAAACCGACGGTTGTCCTCCGGCCACCTTGAACGATGCAACCGTTTGCACAAGGTCTTGCGCCTGGCTGCGCAGACTGCTCGCAGCGGCTGCCATCTGCTCCACCATCGCCGCATTCTGTTGCGTGGTCTGATCCAGTTGCATGACCGCTTCGCCCACCTGAGACACGCCGGCACTTTGTTCGCTCGATGCCGCACTGATCTCGGCCACGATGTCGGAGACGCGGCGGATGCTGGTGACGATCTCGTTCATGGTGGCGCCGGCGCGGTCGACCTGTCCGGTCCCTTGTTCCACCCGGGAAACACTGTCCGTGATCAGGGTCTTGATTTCCTTGGCAGCCTCGGAGCTGCGTTGTGCCAGGTTGCGCACTTCACCCGCGACCACGGCAAAACCACGTCCTTGCTCGCCAGCGCGAGCGGCTTCGACGGCTGCGTTCAAGGCCAGGATGTTGGTCTGGAAGGCAATACCGTCGATCACGTTGATGATCTCGGCGATCTGACGGGAGCTTTCGCTGATGCCCTTCATGGTCTCGACGACCTGCCCCACCACCTCCCCGCCCTGGATGGCCACGCTGGACGCATTGTTGGCCAACTGGTTGGCCTGGCGGGCGTTGTCGGCATTTTGTTGCACGGTGGAGCTCAGTTGCTCCATTGAGGCGGCTGTTTCCTCCAGGGCGCTGGCCTGACTTTCGGTGCGGGAGCTCAGGTCCTGGTTGCCCTGTGCGATCTCGGACGAGGCGGTGGACACGGACTCGGCGCCCTGGCGCACACGCATCACCACATCGCTGAGGGATGCCTGCATGGCAATCAACTCTTGCAGCAGTTCGGCAATCTCGTCCTTCCCGAGCACCTGAATGCGGTGGGTCAGGTCACCCGTGGCCACGGCGTGGGCCGCCGCCTTCGCCTCCTTGAGGGAGTTGCGGATGCCTTGCTGCAACAGCCACCCGAGCAAGGCTGCGGCAGACAGGCCCAGCACGATCGAGCCAATGGACAGCGCACGTTGCAGTGCGTAGAAGGCCGTGGCGGCTTGATACTCTTCGTTGGCAATCCGATTCTGCAGTTCCATCAGAGCATTGATGGCCTTCTGAAAGGCTGGGGCTTGAGGGCTGATGCGTCCTTCGTACATGCCGCTGCCGGTGGACAGGTCGCGCGCGGCCAGGATCTTGGCCGTGGGCAAAATGGCCTCTGCGGTGTAGGCGAGCCCCAGCTTTTCCATCTCGGCCGCCAACTTGGCTTCCTCGGGTGTCATCTTGGTGGCCTTGTAGGCCTTCCAGATTGACATGATCTGCTCCTGGTTGGCCTGGATCTCGTTTTGACGCTTGTCCAGGTGCGCTTGATCGCCCTCCCGGCCGAGGGTGAGCATCATGTCCATCACCAGGATGCGGTTACGGTTGGCCAGGTAGTTGATGTCACCCAACTGCTTGAGGGGGACGGCACGGTCTTCGTAGATCGAGCGCATCCGATCGTTCGTCTGGCTCATGCCGTACAGCCCCAACAGGCCGACGAAGACGAGCAAGGTGGCCAGCACACTCAGCATCAGCAGGATGCGGGTGGAGATTTTGAGTTGGTTCATGGAGATCCGAGCAGGTTGATGCGAACAACGTAAGGGGCTGATCGACAGCATCGGTAGAGCGAACAACTGCGTAGCGATGACGGTGACAGATCCACAGGACGCATCAGTTTCCGTGATCCTGAATCGAGGCGTCAATCCGTCATGTGCAATTTGCCCGGCAAGCGGCAACTATTCGGCACAAAGCAAAACGCCCGATGCATGCATCGGGCGTTGCGTGCTGACGTGAGTCAGCAAGTTCAGTGGTGTACGCCAGCCGAGAGGCTGACGTTGTGCTCACCGAATCAGGCGGCCATGGCCTTGACCTTGGCAGACAGACGGCTCTTGTAACGAGCGGCCTTGTTCTTGTGGAAGATGCGCTTGTCGGCGATCGAGTCGATCACGCTTTGGGCGTTCTTGAAGGCTTCGGAAGCCTTGGCCTTGTCGCCGGTGGCCACAGCCTTCAGCACGCTCTTGACGGCGGTGCGGAACTTGGAACGCAGCGAGGTGTTGGCGGCGTTCAGCTTGACGTCTTGGCGAGCGCGCTTGCGGCCCGAGGCGATGCGAACGGTCTTCTTGGCTTTGGATGCAGATGCCATGATATGCAGGCCCTGTAGATGCCTGGCCGTTGCGCTGCGCACAAACCGTCAAGTTTGCAAGCCCGCTTCACGCCAATTCGCACCCCACGAGGGCAAAGTTGGTTGGAAAGCCAAACATCATAACAGAGTCCGTGTGATCCGTCCAATCTCGGGGGCGGGCAAGGCAGGCACCTTTCTATAATGCGGCGATGAGTCTGCTCAAATCCGCATCCATCGTTTCCCTGCTGACCCTGGCGTCACGCATCACAGGTCTGGTTCGGGAGTTGCTCATCGCGGCGGCCTTCGGAGCCAGCGCCACCACCGACGCCTTCAACGTGGCGTTCCGCATCCCCAATCTGCTGCGCCGCCTGTTTGCCGAAGGCGCGTTTTCGCAGGCCTTCGTGCCCATCCTGGCCGAAACGCGGACTCAGAAGGGTGACGAGGCCACGCATGACTTGGTCAATGCCGTGGGCACGGTGCTGTTCGGCGCCTTGTTGATCACCTGTGTGCTGGGTGTGGTGGGCGCGCCGGTGCTGGTCTGGGTCATGGCTTCGGGTCTGCAGGAAAGCGGCGGCTTCGATGCCGCTGTGGTCATGACGCGCTGGATGTTTCCCTACATCGGCTTCATGTCGCTGGTGGCCTTGAGCGCCGGCATCCTCAACACCTGGAGCCGCTTTGCGGTGCCGGCGGCCACGCCGGTGCTGCTCAACCTGTCCACCATCGGGGCTGCCGTCTTCGTTGCGCCGCTGTTCGAGCGCCACGGCATCGAGCCGGTGTACGCGCTGGCGGTGGGGGTGATGCTGGGTGGCCTGCTGCAACTGGGGGTGCAGGTGCCCGCCTTGTTGAAGATTGGCATGGTGCCCCGGATCGGCCTGACCCCGGGGGCGTGGCGACGCGCCTGGTCGCATCCGGGCGTCAAGCGCGTGCTGCGCCAGATGGCGCCGGCCATCCTGGGTGTGTCGGTGGCACAGATCTCGTTGCTGATCAACACCCAGATCGCCTCGCATTTGGGGGCGGGCTCGGTGTCCTGGCTCACCTATGCTGACCGCTTGATGGAGTTCCCCACGGCCATGCTGGGGGTAGCCCTGGGTGTGGTGCTGCTGCCCCAGCTGTCGCGCGCACAGGCGGCGGGCGACGCCGCTCGTTTCTCGGACATGTTGGACTGGGGGCTGCGTCTGGTGGTTTTGCTGGCCCTGCCGGCGGCCGTGGGCTTGCTGCTGTTTGCCGAGCCGCTGGTGGCGGTGCTCTACCACTATGGACGATTCACCCCGCATGACGTGCAGCAGACCGTGCTGGCGCTGTCTTGCTACGGCGTGGGTCTGCTGGGCCTGATCGGTGTGAAGGTGCTGGCGCCCGGTTTCTACGCCACGCAAGACATCAAGACACCGGTGCGCATCGGCATCATCGTGCTGGTGATCACGCAGTGTTTCAACGCGGTGTTCGTGCCTTTCCTGAGTCATGCCGGGCTGGCCTTGTCGATCGGCCTGGGTTCGCTGGTCAACGCCACGTGGTTGCTGATCGGGCTGCGTCGTTCGGGGCGCTACCAGCCCTCGCCGGGCTGGTGGCTGTTTGCGCTGCGGGTGGGCGTGGCCTCGGCCATTTTGGGCGTGGGGCTGTGGCTGGGCGTGCAGCACATTGATTGGGTGGGCTTGCGCGCGCAGCCCATGGTGCGCATCGGCGCGCTGGCCGCCTGTCTGGTGGGCGCCGCGGTGGTGTACTTTGGTGCGCTGGCGCTGTCTGGTTTGAACCTGCGCAAGGCTATACGTCGCTGAACCGACAGGCTGCCACCCCAGGGCGAGGGGGCAGGATTGCCCGGCCCGGCCAGCCCGATAGGGCTGACGCTCACATCAGCGAGCGCACCAGGCTGATGGCCTCTTCCACACGTTCCACCGGGTGAATGGTCAGGCCTTCAATGGGCTTCTTGGGTGCATTGGCCTTGGGCACTACTGCGATGCTGAAACCCAGCTTGGCTGCCTCCTTCAGGCGTTCCTGACCGCGCGGGGCAGGGCGCACCTCACCCGCCAGGCCCACTTCGCCAAACGCGAGGAAGCCTTTGGGCAGTGGCTTGCCGCGCAGGCTGCTCTGGATGGCCAGCAACACGGCCAGGTCGGCGGCCGGTTCGCTGATGCGCACGCCGCCCACCGCGTTGACGAACACATCCTGGTCTGAGCAGGCCATGCCAGCGTGGCGGTGCAGCACGGCCAGCAGCATCGCCAGGCGATCGCGCTCAAGGCCGACGCTCAGGCGGCGCGGGCTGGGGCCGCCCGCGTCGACCAGGGCTTGAATTTCGACCAGCAGCGGCCGTGTGCCTTCCAGCGTCACCAACACGCACGAGCCAGGCACCGGCTCACTGTGCGTGGACAGGAAGATGGCGCTGGGGTTGGTCACACCCTTGAGCCCCTTGTCCGTCATCGCGAACACGCCAATCTCGTTGACCGCGCCAAAGCGGTTCTTGATGGCGCGGATCAGGCGGAAGCTGCTGTGCGTGTCGCCTTCGAAGTACAGCACCGTGTCCACGATGTGCTCCAGCACGCGCGGGCCGGCAATCGCGCCTTCCTTGGTCACGTGGCCCACCAGCACGGTGGCGCAACCGCTGGCCTTGGCCACGCGGGTCAGGTGGGCAGCGCATTCGCGCACCTGCGCCACCGAGCCTGGCGCCGAGGTGAGCTGATCCGAGTAAATGGTTTGGATCGAGTCGATCACGCAGAAGGACGGCTTTTCGGCGTCCATCGTCGCGATGATGTTTTCCAACTGGATCTCGGCCTGCACCCGCACCTGTGAGCCGTCCAGGCCCAGCCGGTGCGCCCGCAGCGCCACCTGGGCACCGCTTTCTTCGCCGGTCACATACAGCACGGGCATCTGGCGTGACAGGGCATCGAGCGCCTGCAGCAGCAAGGTGGATTTGCCGATGCCGGGATCGCCCCCGATCAGCACCACGCCGCCCGAGACGATGCCACCGCCCAACACCCGGTCCAGCTCCTCCAGTCCGGTCGGCGTGCGGGCGACATCGGCGGCCTCGATCTGCGCCAGCGTGGTGACCGGCTGCGCCGCGTTCAGGCCGCGCGAGAGCGCCTGCATCCGGTTCTTGCTGGCGGCGGGCTCTGCGCGTGTCTCTTCGAGGGTGTTCCAGGCGTTGCACTGGGGGCATTTGCCCAGCCACTTGGGGCTGACGCCCCCGCACTCGCTGCAGGTGTAGACGGTTTTCTCTTTGGCCATGCCCCTATTGTCAGGGACGTAGATCTCAGGCCGCGGGTGTCTCGCCCGATTGAATGGCCTTGAAACGCTGCTCCAGCTCCTGGCGCAGTTGGCGACGCAACTTGGCGGCCTTGAAGCGACGCTCTTCTTCCGGTGTGGACGGGGTCAGCGGGGTAACGGGCGTGGGTTTGGCGTGCTCGTCGACCGCCACCATGGTGAAGAAGCAGCTGTTGGCGTGGCGCACGACCTGGGTGCGGATGTTCTCGGCGATCACCTTGATGCCAATCTCCATCGACGAGGTGCCGGTGTAGTTCACCGAGGCCAGGAAGGTCACCAGCTCACCCACGTGGATGGGCTGACGGAAGGTCACCTGGTCCACCGACAGCGTGACCACGTACGAGCCGGCATAGCGGCTGGCGCAGGCATAAGCCACCTGGTCGAGCAGCTTGAGGATGGTGCCGCCATGCACGTTGCCAGAGAAGTTGGCCATGTCGGGCGTCATGAGCACGGTCATGCGCAATTGGTGGCGTTGGTGTTCGATGTCCATGTGGGGTTCCGATTCGGTCTGCGCGTCAACAGGGCTGCGGTGCCGAAAGAGGTGAAGCAAGAAGGGTGCGAGGCTGTTCGCAGTGTGCCAAATCGGCACAAAAGCTGCGCCATCGCCGCCGATCACCCCTGATGGGGTTGGAGGACTTCCACTGGCACTCGGGGTGACAGGGCGCACATCAACTCGTAGCCGATCGTGCCGCAATGCTGCGCCACCTCATCGATCGACAAAAGGCTGTGGTGGGGGCCACGGCCCCACAAGGTGACTTCGGTGCCCAGGTGGGCCTGTGGCACCAGGCTCAGGTCCACGGCCAGCATGTCCATCGAGACGCGGCCAATCAGCGGCACACGCACGCCGTCCACCAGCACAGGTGTCCCCGTCGGGGCGTGTCGAGGGTAGCCGTCCGCGTAACCGCAGGCCACCACGCCGATGCGCATCTCGCGGTCGGCGGTGAAAGTGCTGCCGTAGCCCACCGTGTCACCGGCTTGCAGGTGCTGAATCCCGATGAGCTTGCTGTGCAAGGTCATCGCCGGCTGCAGATTCCAGTGGGTGGCATCGTGCTCAGGGTAGTCGGGGGACGCGCCATAGAGCATCACGCCGGGGCGGATCCAGTCCCCTCGGATGGCCGGGTCGTGTGCGTGGCGCAATGTTGCGGCGCTGTTGCACAAACTGCGTTCGCCACTGAGGTCGGCGGTGTGGGTGAGGAACACCTCGGCCTGCTGCGAGATGCCCTTGGGGCTGTCGGCGTCCGAAAAGTGGGTGATGAAGGACACCTCGTCGACCTGGGGCAGGGCGCTCAGGCGCAGCCAGGCGTTGCGAAAGGCCTGCGGCGTGAAGCCCAGTCTGTTCATGCCGGTGTTCATCTTCAGGAACACGCGGTGAGGCCATTCGCTCTTGTGCTGAGCCAGCCAGTTGATCTGCTCTTCACAGTGCACCACGTGCCACAGGTTCAGGCGCGAACACCATTCCAGATCCCGCGCGTCGAACACGCCTTCGATCAACAAGATGGGACCGCGCCAGTCGAGGTCGCGCAGGCGCTGGGCCTCGGCGATGTCGAGCAAGGCAAAGCCATCGGCACTGCGCAGTCCTTCGAACACGCGCTGCAGGCCATGCCCATAAGCATGAGCTTTGACCACGGCCCACACACGGGCATCCGGGGCACAGTCACGCGCTCGCTGCAGGTTGTGTTGAAGGGCATCGAGGTGGATCAGAGCTTGGAGCGGGCGCGGCATGGGCATGATTTTGCCACCCTGACGCCTGCGCATCCCCGCTCCCCTCTGTTCATGCGTCAGCTTGTCGGGCTCAGGGCGTGCAGAATAGGAGGCCGTGCTATAACCGGCGGCCGTTGATGTGACCAAGGCTTTGCAATGCCGGGACATGTTCGCCGGTCTGGCATGCAACCCACGGAAATGATCTCTCACGACGCTCGCGCATGAAAAAAGGCTTTTACACCATCATGGCGGCGCAGTTCTTCAGCTCGCTGGCCGACAATGCGCTCTTCGTCGCTGCGGTTGAACTGCTCAGAACCGACGGCTCGCCAGAGTGGCAGCGTGCGGCGTTGGTGCCGATGTTTGCGCTCTTTTACGTGGTGTTGGCGCCATTTGTCGGGGCGTTCGCTGATGCGTGGCCCAAAGGCAAGGTCATGTTCATCTCCAACGCCATCAAGGTGGTGGGGTGTCTGATGATGCTCTTCGGCTCCCATCCCTTGCTTGCCTATGCGGTGGTGGGCCTGGGCGCGGCGGCTTACTCGCCGGCCAAGTACGGCATCCTCACCGAACTCCTGCCACCGTCTCAGCTGGTGAAGGCCAATGGCTGGATCGAAGGGCTGACCATCACCTCCATCATTCTGGGCGTGGTCCTCGGCGGTCAGTTGATGGGGCATGCGATCGCGCCCTGGTTGCTGTCCGTCGACCTGCCGATGGTGGACACGGGCATCACCACACCCGCCGAGGCGGCCATTGCCACGCTGATCATCTTCTACGTCATCGCCTCGCTGTTCAACCTGCGCATCCCGCGCACCGACACCCCCTTGCAGCCCTATGCGGCCAATCCGGTGTTCCTGGTGCGTGATTTCGCGTCGTGCAACTCGCGGCTGTGGCGTGACAAGCTGGGTCAGATCTCGCTGGCCACCACCACGCTGTTCTGGGGCGTGTCGGGCAACCTGCGCTACATCGTGCTGGCGTGGGCCGCCGTTGCCCTGGGTTACGACACCACGAAAGCTTCGGCGCTGGTGGGGGTCGTCGCCATTGGCACGGCCGTGGGAGCCGTCGTTGCGTCGGTCAAGATGCGGCTGGATCAGGCCACCTTGGTGATCCCCTTGGGCGTGGCCATGGGCGTGCTGGTCATCGGCATGAATTTCCTGCGTGACATCACCCCCACCGTGCCTTTCATGATTGTGCTGGGGGCTCTGGGTGGCTTCCTGGTGGTGCCCATGAACGCGCTGCTGCAGCATCGCGGCCACAACCTCATGGGTTCGGGTCGCTCGATTGCGGTGCAAAACTTCAATGAGCAAGCCTGCATCCTCTTGTTGGGCTTGATGTATGCCGGCTTGACCCATTCGGGTCTGTCGGCCTATGGGGCGATCACGGCCTTTGGTCTGTTCGTGGCCAGCGTGATGCTGTTGATTGGCCTGTGGCACCGCAGCAATGTCCGCAGGCACCCCGACGAGGTGGCGCGCCTGCTGGAGATCGCGCGCAGCGACGGTCACCACCACCATCACTGAGTCGCCCTCGGACACAAGCCCTTACATCGCTTTACATGCGGTGTGTCTGCGTGCTGTGGATGCGGTGCGTTGAAGTCTCAAAGGAGAGAAACTTCATGCGTACCTCAATGCAAACATGGTTGTCCCGTCTGGTCGTGATCACTGGGCTCGGGTTGGGGGCGATGTCAGCCCAGGCTGGCGGCGGGGTGTACTGGGCCGTCAATGTCGATGCCCCCGTGCAGGGCGTTGGCCGCGTGAGCACGGCGGTCTCCAACACCCGCGGCGGCGTTCACTCCCATCCTGGCGTGGTGGTCTACGCGCCGCCGCCGGTGGTGGTGCACCATCCTCGCCCCCCTGTGGTCTGGGTGCCGGGGCACGGCTACGGACCTGTGCCGGTGGTGTACGCCCCGCCCACGCGCATGTACCGGGAAGATCGGGCGCGTTGGGGTCGTGATCATCGCGGGCATCACCATCACCACCATCATGAACATCGGCACGGTGGCCGAGATGACCGCGGTGGCCGAGACGACGATCGCCACGGTTGGCGTCGCGATTGAGCGGTGGGGCTCAGTGGGGCTGTGCGCTGCAGGCGTCAGCGCCTGCGGCTGCCACCCAGCAGCGAGCCCAACACGCCGCGGATGATTTCCCGGCCCACGGTCGAGCCAATGGTGCGCGCGGCCGACTTGGCCACCGTTTCCAGTACCGAGTCCTTGCGGCCGCTGCCTTGCAGCAGGTCACCCAGCCATCCGCCGCCTGATTCGGCAGGCGCGCTGCGGTCGGTGCCCGACGGCGCCGAGCGGGGCGAACGCACAGCCTCTTGAGCCTCGTCACGCAGGCTGCGCTCATCACTGTCCTGCGGGGCGGCGGGGGCGGCCTGGCCGGCGGCGCGGCCCTTGAGTTTTTCGTGGGCCGATTCCCGGTCCACCACCTGCTCGTACACGCCCGCCACCAGCGACTGGCTGATCAGGGCCTGGCGCTGCGCCGGGGTGATGGGGCCGATCTGGCTGCCCGGTGGCACTACAAACACACGCTGGGTCACGCCGGGGCGCCCCTTTTCGTCCAGCAGGCTCACCAGCGCTTCGCCGACGGCCAGCTCGGTGATGGCCGTGGCGATGTCCAGGCCCGGGTTGGCACGCATCGTGTCGGCTGCCGATTTGACGGCTTTCTGGTCGCGCGGGGTGAAGGCGCGCAGCGCGTGCTGCACGCGGTTGCCCAACTGCCCCAGCACGGTGTCGGGGATGTCCAGCGGGTTCTGGGTCACGAAGTACACGCCCACGCCTTTGGAGCGCACCAGACGCACGACCAGCTCGATGCGCTCAATCAGGGCGGCCGGGGCATCCTTGAACAGCAGGTGGGCCTCGTCGAAGAAGAACACCAGCTTGGGCTTGTCGAGGTCACCCACCTCGGGCAGGGTCTCGAACAGCTCGGACAGCATCCACAGCAGGAAGGTGGCGTACAGGCGGGGCGAGTGCATCAGCTTGTCGGCCGCGAGGATGTTGACCACGCCCTTGCCGTCGACCGTCTGCATGAAGTCGCTGATGTTGAGCATGGGCTCGCCGAAGAAGCGGTCGCCGCCTTGCTCTTCAATTTGCAGCAGGCCGCGCTGGATGGCGCCGATGCTCGCCGGGCTGATGTTGCCGTAGCTGGTGGTGAACTGGCTGGCGTTGTCGCCCACGTGCTGCAGCATGGCGCGCAGGTCTTTGAGGTCGAGCAGCAGCAGGCCGTTGTCATCGGCCACCTTGAAGACCAGTTGCAGCACGCCGGCCTGGGTGTCGTTCAGGTTGAGCATGCGGCCCAGCAGCAGCGGTCCCATGTCCGAGATGGTGGCGCGCACCGGGTGGCCTTGCTCACCAAAGACGTCCCACAGCGTGGTGGGGCAGGATTGGGGTGCAGGTGGTTCGATACCGCGCTCGGTCAGGATGGCGGCCAGCTTGGGCGAGACGCTGCCGGTTTGCGAGATGCCGGTCAGGTCGCCCTTGATGTCAGCCAGGAAGACGGGGACGCCCAGGTTGGACAGGCCCTCGGCCAGCGCCTGCAAGGTGATGGTCTTGCCGGTGCCGGTGGCGCCCGTGATCAGGCCGTGTCGGTTGGCCAGGGCGGGCAGCAGGTGGCATTCGGTGTCGCCGTGACGGGCAATCAGGATCGGGTCGGCCATGGTGCAGGGGCTCCACAACGGTCAAAAGGGTCGGACTTCGGTCAATCCGGCGGGCTGCGTGGGCGACTTGATCCGCGTCAAGCGCGCCGACGGGTAAAATCACAGTATCGCCCAGCTTGTGCTGCGGCCCTTTTCATGCGCGCGCCGGTGTTTCGCCGGGGCGCGTTCTGTTGTTCACATCGCACATTCTCATCCGGAGCAAGACGCCATGGCCGGTCATTCCAAGTGGGCCAACATCCAACACCGCAAAGGTCGCCAAGACGAGAAGCGCGGCCGGGTGTGGACCCGCATCACCCGTGAAATCATTGTGGCGGCCCGTGCCGGTGGCGGCGACATCGCCATGAACCCGCGCCTGCGCCTGGCCATCGAAAAGGCCAAAGCGGCCAACATGCCGGCCGATAACATCAAGCGCAACGTGGACAAGGCCACGGGCAACCTCGACGGGGTCACCTACGAGGAAATCCGCTATGAGGGCTACGGCATTGGCGGCGCGGCCATCATCGTCGACTGCATGACCGACAACCGTGTGCGCACGGTGGCCGAGGTGCGCCATGCGTTCAGCAAGCACGGTGGCAACCTGGGCACCGAAGGCTCGGTGGCCTTCCAGTTCAAGCACGTGGGTCAGTTCCTGTTTGCACCGGGCGTGAGCGAAGACAAGGTCATGGAAGTGGCCCTGGAAGCGGGTGCCGAGGACGTGCTCACCCACGAAGATGGCTCCATCGAGGTGCTGAGTGGCCCGGGCGATTTTGAAACGGTCAAAAATGCCCTGGAGGGCGCCGGTCTGAACGCGGAGATGGCCGAGGTGACCATGCGTGCGGACACCCCCGTCGAACTGTCGGGTGACGATGCCGTGCGCATGCAGAAGCTGCTGGATGTGCTGGAAGACCTGGACGATGTCCAGGAGGTCTATCACAACGCCGAATTGAATTGAGTGAATTGAGAGAACAGGTCCCGGTATGAACATCCTCGTCATTGGCTCTGGTGGCCGCGAACACGCCCTGGCCTGGAAGCTGGCTCAGTCTCCCAAGGCTTCCAAGGTGTACGTGGCCCCCGGCAACGGCGGCACGGCGCGCGATTCGCGCCTGGTCAATGTGCCCATCACCGATGTGAAGGCCCTGGCCGACTTCGCCCAGGCCAACAAGGTCACGTTGACCGTGGTGGGTCCCGAAGCGCCCCTGGCTGCCGGTGTCGTGGACGAGTTCCGTGCCCGCGGCCTGCGCATCTTCGGCCCCACGCAAAAGGCCGCTCAGCTGGAAAGCTCCAAGGCTTTTGCGAAGGACTTCATGAAGCGCCATGGCATCCCCACGGCCTTCTACGAGACCTTCACCGACACCGAAGCGGCCCATGCCTATGTGGACAAGCACGGCGCGCCCATCGTCATCAAGGCCGACGGCCTGGCGGCGGGCAAGGGCGTGGTCGTGGCCATGACGCTGGAAGAGGCGCACCAGGCGGTCGACTGGATGCTGCTCGACAACAAGCTGGGCGTGCAGCACAACGCGGGCGGCGCGCGCGTGGTGATCGAAGAGTTCCTGGCCGGTGAAGAGGCCAGCTTCATCGTCATGTCCGACGGCAAGAATGTGTCGGTGCTGGCCACCAGCCAGGACCACAAGCGCCTGCTCGATGGCGACGAAGGCCCCAACACCGGCGGCATGGGCGCGTACTCGCCGGCCCAGGTGGTCACGCCCAATGTGTATGCCAAGGCCATGCAGGAAATCATCCAGCCGACGCTGGCGGGCATGGCCAAGGATGGCATCCCCTTCACCGGCTTCCTGTATGCCGGCCTGATGATCGACGCACACGGCAACCCCAAGACCTTGGAGTTCAACTGCCGCATGGGCGACCCGGAAACGCAGCCCATCATGATGCGCCTCAAGAGCGATTTGATCGACGTGTTCCTGCACGCCACCGACGGCACGCTGGACCAGGTCGAGCTGGAGTGGGACCGCCGCGTGGCCTTGGGCGTGGTGCTGGCTGCCGCCGACTACCCGCTCAACCCACGCAAGGGCGATGTCATCACCGGCTTGCCGGCCGATGCCGACGACGCCATGGTGTTCCACGCCGGTACCACCATGGGCGAAGATGGCCAGATCCGCACCAGCGGTGGCCGCGTCCTGTGCGTGACGGCCTTGGGCGACTCGGTCAAGCTGGCGCAGCAGCGCGCCTACGACTACCTGCGCGGCATCCAGTTCGACGGCATGCAATTCCGCACCGACATCGGCTGGCGCGCCATCAAGGCTCGCTGACCCCTTGCTGGACCACGCTGACCTGACGCCCACCCCGACGCCCATGAGCACGCCCATGAACACCGACGCCGTTCGCACCTACCTGCTCGGTCTGCAGGACCGCATCGTGGCGGCCTTCGAGGCCGAAGACGGCACGCCCTTCCTGCGCGATGCCTGGACGCGTGCCCCCGGTGAGCGTCTGCAAGGCGACGGCTGTTCGCGCCTGGTCGAAGAAGGCAAGGTGCTCGAGCGTGGTGGCTGCAACTTCTCGCACGTGAAGGGGCCGCAACTGCCGCCTTCGGCCACGCAGCATCGGCCTGAACTGGCCGGCTGCCCGTTCGAGGCGATGGGCGTGTCCCTGGTGTTCCACCCCCGCAACCCTTATGCCCCCACCGTGCACATGAACGTGCGCATGCTGGCGGCCCACAAGCCCGATGGCAGCGTGGTGGCGTGGTTTGGCGGCGGCATGGACCTCACCCCCAGCTATGGCTTTGCCGAAGACGCCGTGCACTTCCATCAGGTGTGCCAGGACGCGCTCGCCCCGTTTGGCGACGACAAGTACCCGCGCTTCAAGGCCTGGTGCGATGAGTACTTCTTTCTCAAGCACCGCAGCGAAGCCCGCGGCATCGGTGGCATCTTCTTTGACGACTTTTCCGAGTTGGGGTTCGATGGCGGCTTTGCCATGATCCGCTCGGTGGGCGATGCCTTCACCGAAGCTTACCTGCCTATCCTGCAGCGCCGCCGCGATACGCCCTATGGCGAGCGCGAGCGCGATTTCCAGGCCTACCGTCGCGGCCGCTATGTCGAGTTCAACCTCGTCTGGGACCGTGGCACCCTGTTTGGCCTGCAATCGGGCGGCCGCACCGAAAGCATCCTGATGTCAATGCCGCCCATCGTGAAGTGGCGCTACGACTGGCACCCCGAGCCGGGCACGCCCGAGGCTGCGCTGTACACCGATTTCCTGCCTGCGCGGGACTGGGTCTGAGCCCTTGACGAACGCCGCACGTGTGACCGAGCCAGATGCCCCTGTCGATGCCCGCCCTGTGGTGCGTCGCATCGGGCTGATGGGGGGAAGCTTCGACCCCGTGCACGTGGCGCACGTCGCGCTGGCCGAGACCGCGCTGGCGCACCTGCAGCTCGACGAGGTGCGCTGGATCCCCGTGGGGCAGGCGTGGCAAAAACAACGTACCTTGGTCGCAGGTGAGCACCGCATCGCCATGGTGCAGGCAGCCATCGCCCACGAGCCCCGCTTCGTGGTCGACCCGATCGAGGTGCAGCGCGCTGGACCCTCCTACACGCTGGACACGGTGCGGGCGCTGCAGCAGGCACACGGCACCGACGATGGCGTCGAATGGTTCCTGATCCTGGGTCAGGACCAATACGCCAACCTGAGCACCTGGCGCGACTGGCCCGAACTCCTGGCCCGCGTCACCGTGGCCGTGGCCTGTCGGGGCGATGAGCCGCCTCGGCCCTCGGCGGAACTGGCAGCCCATCCCCACCGGGTGGTGACCCTGCCTCTGTCGCCGCAGCACGTTTCATCTACCGAAATCCGGGCCCGTCTGGGCCGCGGAGACGATCCTTTCTCTCTCGTGCCCGCTCTGGTGTCCCTGCCAGTGGCGCGCTATATTGCCAACCATCAACTCTATGCCTCCGGGCGCACCCCACTGAATGGACATCCGTAAACTGCAACGCGCCATCGTCGATGGCCTGGAAGATGTCAAAGCCCAAGACATCGCCGTGTTCAACACCGAACACCTGTCGCCGCTCTTCGAGCGCGTGATCATCGCGACGGGCTCTTCCAACCGTCAGACCAAGTCGCTGGCCACCAGCGTGCGCACGTCGGTCAAGGATGCCGGTTTCCCGGTGCCCCGCGTCGAAGGCGAAGAAAACGGCGAATGGATCATCGTCGACTGCGGCGCGGCCGTGGTGCACATCATGCAGCCCGCCATCCGCCAGTACTACCAGCTCGAAGAGATCTGGGGTGAGAAGCCCGTGGCGATCAAGACCAAGGCCAAGGCCGGTCTGGTGAAGGCGTCCGAGCCTGAAGACGAGGCACCGGCCAAGCCCAAGAAGGCCGCTGGCAAGACCACGGCTGCGCGCAAGGCGGCCACCACGGCCCCGGCCGCCAAGAAGGTGGCAGCGAAGAAGGCCGTGGCGAAGACAGCTGCTGCCAAGCCCGTGGCCGCGAAGAAGGTCGCAGCCAAGAAGGCCGCAACCAAGACCAGCACCAAGACCACAAGCAAAGTCGCCGTGAGCAAGACCGCGGCCGCCAAGCCGGTCGCCGCCAAGAAGGTGGCGGTGAAGAAGGTGGCCGCCAAGAAGGCCGCAACCAAGACCGCCGCCACGGTGAAGAAGCTGGTCATCAACGCCCCTGAGAAGAAGCCCGCCGCCAAGAAGGCGCCGGCTCGCAAGGTGGCGGTCAAGAAAGTGGCTGCCAAGAAGGTTGCCGCCAAGCCGGTGGCCGTGAAGAAGGTGGCCGCCAAGAAGGCGCCGGCTAAGAAGACGGCCCGCTGATGAAGCTGACGGTGGTCACCATTGGCCACCGCCTGCCTGACTGGGCGAACGAAGCGTGCGAGGACTACCTCAAGCGCTTCCCGCCCGACTGGAAGGTGGAGGTCAAGGCCCTCAAGGCCGAACCCCGCGAAGGCAAGCCCGTTGCAGCCATCATGCAGGCCGAAGCGGCCCGCATGGAAGCGGCCATCGACCGGGGCGTGCGCCGCGTCATCCTCGATGAGCGTGGCTCGCGTCTGACCAGCGTACAGCTGGCCGAGCGTACCGAAGCCTGGCTGCACGATGGCCGCGATGTCGCCCTCATCATCGGCGGGGCCGACGGCATCGACCCGGCCTTCAAGCAAACCGCCGACGAGGCCATTCGTCTGTCGGACATGACCTTGCCGCATGCACTGGCCCGTGTGCTGCTGCTCGAGCAGCTCTACCGCGCCTGGTCCTTGCGCAACAACCATCCTTATCACCGTGCCTGAGATGCCCGATCACGCCACACCTCCCTGGCTGTATCTGGCCTCGCAAAGCCCGCGTCGCCGCCAGCTGCTCGATCAGCTGGGGGTGAGCCATCGCCTGCTCCTGCCCGACGCGCACGAAGACGCCGAAGCGCTCGAAGCCGAGCGTGCTGGCGAGTCGCCCGAGGACTATGTGCAGCGCGTGACCTTCGCCAAGTGGGAGGCCGCGCGCGAGCGCCGGGTGCGTCGCCAGGCCGAGGTGGGTCACGACTGGGTCGATGCGCCCATCCTGTGTGCCGACACCACAGTGGCCCTGGGCGACCAGATCCTGGCCAAGCCGGTGGACGACGCCGATGCGGCGCGCATGCTGGGCCTGCTGTCAGGACGTACCCACCGCGTGTTGACAGCCGTGGTGGTGCATGGCCAGCTGCGTCTGAGCACCTCGCACGTGACCTGGCGCACGCTGGAGGCCGACGAGATCCGCCGCTATGTGGCCAGCGGTGAGCCCATGGGCAAGGCCGGTGCCTATGCCATCCAGGGCCGCTCCGGCGCGTGGACGCAGCACATCGATGGCAGCTACAGTGGCATCATGGGGTTGCCCTTGTTCGAGACGGCCGAGTTGCTCAAGCCGCTGGGCTGGTCCTTCTAGTTGTCCCCATCAGGGGTACGTTGTCGTCATGTCTGCATCTGCTCCTGCACCACATTCAGCTTCTGCACCGCGGCGGGTTTTGCTGGCTGGCGCCACGGGTTTGGTCGGCCGGGAGTTGCTGCGTCAACTGATGGCCGATCCGACCGTGGGCGAGGTGAGGGCGCTCACGCGACGTCCCATGTCGCGTGGCGAGCTGTTGGGCCGTTCGGGTCACCGTCCTGGGGACGAGCGACTCCAGGTGTGTGAAGTGGATTTCGATCGCCTGGATCGCCATGTGGCGCTGTTCGAAGTCGACTGGGTGTGCTGCGCCATGGGCACCACCATTCGCAAGGCCGGTTCTCAGGCCGCTTTCCGCCAGGTGGACTTTGACTACCCGCTTCACATGGCCCAACTGGCCCGCGCGCAAGGGGCGCATCAGTTGATGCTGGTGAGCGCCCTGGGCGCCGATGCGGACTCTCGCGTGTTCTACAACCGCGTCAAAGGCGAGTTGGAAGACGCCTTGGCCGAGCTGGATTACCGCAGCGTGTGCGTGGCGAGGCCGTCTTTGCTCGCCGGTGAGCGAGGTGAGTTTCGCCTGGCCGAGCGTCTGGGCTTGGCGCTGGGCTGGCTGATGCCCGATCACTACAAACCCGTACATGCCGCACAGGTCGCGGCCGGTTTGCTGTCTGCGGCGCGCGACGAGCGACCGGGCTGGCACGTGCTGAGCAACGTTCACCTGCGTGGCATGCGGTAAATTGCCGCTCATGCCCCATTCACAAGACATCCTCATCAACTGGACCCCCCAGGAGACCCGCGTTGCGATCATCGAGAGCGGGGCCGTGCAGGAGTTGCACGTCGAGCGCACGCTGGAGCGCGGCCTCGTGGGCAACATCTACGCAGGCAAGGTGGTGCGGGTGCTGCCCGGCATGCAGTCGGCCTTCATCGACATTGGCCTGGAGCGTGCTGCCTTCCTGCACGTGGCGGACCTGCATCGTGAAGACGGCGCTGCCCGTTCGCATCCTCGGTCTTCCGAGGTGCAGGTGCCCATCGAAAAGCGCGTGCACGAGGGCCAGACCCTGATGGTTCAGGTCATCAAGGATCCGATCGGCAGCAAGGGGGCGCGCCTGTCCACCCAGATCAGCGTGGCCGGTCGTTTGCTGGTGTTCCTGCCGCAGGACGACCACCTGGGCATCTCGCAGAAAATCGGCTCGCCCGAGTTGCGTGACCAGTTGCGTGAACGCATGCTGCGCCTGTTGGGTGAGGCCGATAGCCGCGAAGGCCGCACCCGCTCGGGCGGCTTCATCCTGCGCACCAATGCCGAAGATGCCAGCGACGACGAGTTGGCTGTGGACATTGCCTATCTGCGCAAGACCTGGGCGACCATCCGCGAGAACGGCCTGAAGGCGCCTGCTGGCACCTTGCTGTACCAGGAGCTGAACCTGGCCCAGCGTGTGCTGCGCGATCTGGTCAACGAGCAGGTGCAGAGCATCCGCATCGACTCACTGATCCAGTTTGATGCGCTCAAAACCTTTGGCGCAGAGTTCACCCCGACGTCGGTTGAAAAGCTGCAGCACTACAAAGGCGAGCGCCCCATCTTCGATCTGTACAACATCGACACGGAGATCGAGCGCGCCCTGGCGCGCCGGGTGGAGCTCAAATCGGGCGGTTACCTCATCATCGATCAGACCGAGGCGCTGACCACGGTCGACGTCAACACGGGTGGCTATGTGGGCGCCCGCAACTTTGACGAAACCATCTTCAAGACCAACTTGGAGGCGGCGCAGGCCATTGCGCGCCAGCTGCGCTTGCGCAACCTGGGCGGCATCATCATCGTCGACTTCATCGACATGCTGCGTGAAGACCACCGTGAGAACGTGCTGGCCGAGTTTCGCAAGCAACTGGCCCGCGATCGAACCAAGCTGACCGTGAGCGGTTTCTCACCGCTGGGCCTGGTCGAGATGACGCGCAAGCGCACCCGTGAGTCGCTGGCGCACATGCTGTGCGAACCCTGTCCGACCTGCGAGGGGCGTGGCCAAGTCAAGACCGCACGCACGGTCTGCTACAACATCCTGCGCGAGATCCTGCGCGAGGCCCGTCAGTTCAGCCCCAAGGAGTTCCGTGTGGTGGCGAGCGCAGCCGTGGTCGAGATGCTGCTGGATGAGGAAAGTCAGCATCTGGCGGGGCTGAGCGACTTCATCGGCAAGCCTGTTTCGCTGCAGACCGAGCCTTCCATGTCCCCCGAGCAGTACGACATTGTGTTGCTGTGAGGGAACTTGGTGCCGTCCCGCGGCACAATGTCGGTCTGTTCTCATTTCTGTCAGGTAACGGACCCATGACGCATTCCCCCTCGCGCCGCGCTGCCGCCCAGCGCATGTTGGGTGGTCTGGCGCTGCTCGGTGGCGGCGCCCTGTGGCCTTGGCAAGCGGCTCAGGCCCAGTTCCGTGTCGAGATCGCTGGCGTTGGCGCCACCCAGATCCCCATTGCCATTGGCGCTTTTCGCGATGAAGGGCGCATCCCGCAACCCATCTCGCGCATCATCAAGGCCGATCTGGAGCGCAGCGGGTTGTTTCGCATCCTCGATGCGACGGCCGACCGGCTCGATGACACCAGTCGCCCGCCGCTGCCCGATTGGCGCAGCAAGGGGGCGGATGCCTTGTTGACGGGCTCGGCCACGCCGCTGGCCGATGGTCGATTTGACGTTCGCTACCAACTGTGGGACGTGCTCAAAGGGCAGGGCAGCGGCATCGTCAGCCTGGTGGTGATGGCGGGGGATCTGCGGCAGGCGGCCCATCGCATTGCCGACGACATCTACCAGCGCCTCACGGGAGATCCCGGGGTGTTCTCCACCCGCATTGCATATGTGAGCAAGGCCGGCGCACGCCATACTTTGGTGGTGGCCGATGCCGATGGGGAAGGGGCTCAGGCCCCCTTGACGATTTCTCAGCCCATCATTTCGCCCGCCTGGTCGCCCGATGGTCAGCGCCTGGCCTATGTCTCCTTCGAGGGAGGCAAGCCTGTGGTCGTTGTGCAGGAAGTGAGTACTGGACGGCGCCGGGTGGTGGCGGGCTTCAAGGGCTCGAACAGCGCGCCTGCTTGGTCGCCCGATGGCCGACAGCTGGCCGTGACCCTCAGCCGCGATGGCGGCTCGCAGCTCTACCTGATCGGTGCAGACGGTCAGGGCCTGCAACGCGTGACGCAGAGCAGCGCCATCGATACCGAGGCCGCATGGTCTCCCGATGGTCGCGCCCTGTATTTCGTCAGCGACCGAGGTGGCGCCCCCCAGATTTACACCGTGCCTGCCTCAGGTGGCCAACCGCGGCGGGTCACGTTCACAGGTGGCTACAACATCAGCCCGGCCATCAGCCCTGACGGTCGTCACATGGCCTACATCAGCCAGGTGGATGCCGGCTATCGCCTCCACCTGATGGAGTTGGCCTCGGGCAAGGTCACACCGCTGACCGACACCCGAGACGATGAAAGCCCGAGCTTTGCCCCCAACAGCAAGCTCATCATTTACGCCACCCGTGCCCAGGGGCGCGACGTGCTGATGACCACTTCCCTTGACGGCCGCATCAAGGCGCGTCTGGCCACCTCTCAGGCCGACGTGCGCGAACCGGTGTGGGGACCTTTCCTGCACCCTGCGCGTCGTTGAGGCAGGTCTTTTTCTCTCCCTTTGTTGCCCTGACCACTTTTCTCACCAGGAGAACCACCATGAACTTTTCTCGCACCCTGTTCGCCTCGGCCTTGAGCGCCGCTGTGCTGACCCTGACTGCTTGCGGTTCGTCCGTCAAGCTCGATGACTCGGCTTCCTCGGGCGCCGCTCCGATCACCAACGCCAGCTCGGGCGCCGATGCCAATGCGGCTTCGTCCAACAAGGTGGCCTCGGTGGTGGTGCCGGATCAGGCTGCTGCCGCAGACGCATCGGGCCTGCCCCGCGTCATCTACTTTGACTTCGACAGCTTCGTCGTCAAGTCCGAGTTCACCGGTGCCATCGACGGCCACGCCAAGCGCCTCAACGCCGCCAAGGGCACCAAGGTCGTCATCGAAGGTCACACCGACGAACGTGGTGGCCGCGAGTACAACCTCGCGCTGGGCCAGAAGCGTGCCGAAGCCGTGCAGAAGTCGTTGGTGCTGCTGGGCGTTTCGGCGGAGCAAATTGAGGCGGTCAGCTTCGGTGAAGAGCGTCCCGCTGCACAAGGTTCGGGTGAGTCCGCCTGGTCGCAGAACCGCCGCGCTGAGATCAAAGACCGCTGATACCCGAAGGACGCGCCATGCCTGCTGTTCAGCCTTTGCTGGGGCGTTTGCGCCCCTGGGTGTTCGTGATGACCGCGGCCCTCGGCTCGATCAGTGCCCATGCGGCACTGTTTGGGGATGACGAGGCCCGTCGCGCCATCCTGGAGCTTCGCCAGTTGCGCACCCAGGACCGTGAGGCCCATGCGGCTTTGTCGGCTCAGGTGGACCAGCTTCGGCGCAGCCTGCTGGAGATGAATGCTCAGGTCGAACAGCTGCGCGCCGATCTCGCGCGTCAGCGAGGGCAGGAAGAGGTGTTGCTGCGTGATGTGGCCGAGTTGCAGCGCCGCTTGAAGGATGCGCAGGCCGCTCAGGAAGAGCGCCTGCGCCAGCTGGAGCCGCAGACCGTGGCCGTGGACGGCAAGACCTTCAAGGTGACGCCTGACGAAAAGCGCGTCTTCGAAGAGGCCTTGGCACACCTGCGTGCGGCCGATTTCGCAGCGGGGGCGGCAGGCTTGAACAAGTTGCTGCAGACCTACCCTCAAACCGGCTACCGCGAATCGGCGTGGTACTGGCTGGGCAATGCCCACTATGGCCTGCGTGCGTACAAGCCAGCCATCCAGGCTTTCAAGCAACTGGCCGATCAGGCGCCCGACCATGCGCGGGCTCCCGAAGCCTTGCTCTCGATGGGCAACTGCCATCTGGAGCTCAAGGACAACGCCAGCGCCCGCAAGGTGCTGGAACAGTTGGTCAAGCAATATCCTCAGACCGAGGCGGCTCAGGCAGCCCGCGATCGGCTGCTGACGATGCCCAAGGGCAAGTGACGTCTTGGATGTGAGCGACGTGACCGTGCTGATCCCGGATGCCGAATTGCTGGCCAAAGCCAGCGCCCCCGATCCCGAACGTCGCTTTGGTGGCTTGCGCCGCCTGCACGGTGTTCGTGCATATGAGTCATTGCGCGCCGCCCGTGTGGCGGTGGTGGGTGTTGGGGGCGTCGGATCTTGGACGGCTGAGGCCTTGGCGCGCAGCGGGGTGGCCCGGCTCGTGCTGATCGACCTCGACAACATCGCCGAGTCCAACATCAACCGCCAGGTCCATGCGCTGGAGAGCACCCTCGGTCAAGCCAAGGTGCTGGCGCTCAAGGCGCGCATCGCTCAGATTCATCCAGAGTGTGAGGTCCAGGCGATCGAAGAGTTTGTGGATGAGGCCAATGTGGGGGACCTGCTGGATGCGCAGGCCCTCGATGGCGTCATCGACTGCTGCGATCAGGTGCGTGCCAAGGCAGCCCTCGCGGCTTGGAGCGTGACCCATGGCAAGCCGATGGTGAGTGTGGGGGCGGCCGGCGGCAAGACCCGTCCGCAACTGGTGGAAGTGGCCGATCTGTCCGAAGTCACGCACGACCCCCTGTTGGCCTCGCTGCGGCAACGTTGGCGGCAGCGTCATGGGGGCGCGCGTCGAGGCAAGATGGGGTTGCGCTGCGTCTTCTCTCGTGAAGCCGTGCTGCCGCCGCAAGACAGTTGTGACGTGGGGCAGGGGGGCGATGGTTCGCTCAACTGCGCGGGCTATGGCTCCAGTGTGACTGTCACGGCGACCTTCGGCATGGTGGCCGCAGCACAGTTGATCGAGCAACTGTTGTTGCGCGACCGCAAGTAAGGTGCAAAAAACACGCTATACTTGCAGGCTCTGCGGGGGTCGGTAGCTCAGTCGGTAGAGCAGCGGACTTTTAATCCGTTGGTCGAGGGTTCGAGTCCCTCCCGACCCACCAATGAAATCAATGACTTAGCCTCGGATGCCCTCCGGGGCTTTGTTGTTTTTGTGCACGATGTAAGGGCGGATGTAAGTCAATTTCCGGAATACATCGGCAACACCAGCAATGAAAAAAGCCCCACGGCGGGGGCTTTGGTTGGTTCGTGTGGCGTTCACTCCATGTCGGGCAGGTAGGGCAGCAGCACCACGGCAGCACGGACACGAACCCGCAGCGGCGCATGGTCTGAGTTCACCAGCCCCAGCAGCCACACCAGCGGGTCAGCGGTCACGGGTAGGCCATCTATCAGGGTTGGCTTGTTGCGGCTCCCTGGGGGCCTTCCAGCGCCTTTGCGGGGGCCTCCTGAGTTTGGGCGGGCTCCACCACTTCGGCCTTTTACGCCTCCCATTTGCTGATTCCTTTGAAAAGGGGGCTTTTTTCCGCGAATGGGAGGGAGCGCGGTTTCCTTGGTCGAAAGGTTGCCGACTTTTGTCCCACCTTCCCCCTCATGCCTTAGTGCGTGAGCCCGTCAGGCTCGGCAGGCAATGCGCCCACGAACATCGCCAGCGGTTGGTAAGCGTCGCGGATGTTGGCAGCCATCGCGGAAAGCTCGCCGGTTACATCGCTAGAACTGATTGCCTCCAGTCGCATCGCCTCGGCGCGCTCTGCGGCGTGCTCACACAGTTCAGCGACAAGGCGGGCCTGCTTCGTCGCCTTGAGTGTCTGCGCTGTGAAGTCGCCCACCACTGCCAGCGGCTCGGCTCGATGTGATGCGAAGGCGGCCATGTTTGCGGCTCGTCGCGCCCACAGGATGAACTGAAACAGGCGGCTATCTGCACCAGCAATGATGCGTTGCCGGGCTTCCTCGTTGTGTCGATGGTGGCGGTTTGCGACGCGCAGCAGTCCCATGCGCGCAAGGTCGCGCTGCTCGGTCAGGCGCTTGAGCTCAGCGGCAAGTGCGTCAGCCTCGGCGCTGAGCTTGCGCTCGGTCGCTTCCAGGCTGGCAATTTCGGCACGGGCTTGGGTGTTCGTCGTCTGCCAGGCTTCGATAAGGGCGGCGCGCTCGTCCAAGCTCTTGCGCTCGGCTTCCTCCATCAGAGCGGCAAAGGCGGGCAGGCGGCGCAGGGTTTCAAGGCTCAAGGTTTGCATGATGTTGGTTCCTTCAGTTGTTGGTCAGTGCTTTGCGTGAGATGAATGCTTTGCTGCCATCACGCAGCCGAATAAGCACACCGTTGTGGGCTGGGTGCATCTCCATGCCTGCGGCCTTCATGAGGCGGTCGGCTTCATCCATTCGCTCGGCACGTGTCGGCAAATCCAGGGCAATGCGCATCACGTCGATGGCGCGGTGTATGTCTTTAAGGGTCATCGTGTTCTTTCGGTTGGTTGGTTGGTTGGGTTGGTGGCTGCCTGGGTCTTTCATGGCCCCTGCGCCACGCCCCATGCACGCGGCAAAGGGCTGCAAGCCATCTCCACAAAGGCCACACCATCAGCGCAGCGGATGCGCACCAGGGCTACGACTTGCTCAAGCGCGAACAGGCCAGCAGCAAGCCCAATCCACCCCACCGAAAAAACCGCCGAACTTCGCCCCCTTCTAAAGGGGGGGCGGTGAATTTCGGTTACGGAATCAACCGAAAACGGCTGTTTCGGTGAATTTCGGTTATCGGTCATGCCAGCCATAACCACCCCTCATTGCAGCCCAGCACCCCACGCGCCACCAGTCCGGTGATTGCCTCTCTGGTACGTGTGGCTCGGCGGTCGGTCGGGCATGTCAGCTTTGCAGCGCCAGCAGATACAGCGGCTTCAAGCTCAATGCACGGGCGCAGCATCGGCGCTCCGGGCTTGCCAGTTACCCCGTCTTTGAACATCGGGCGCAGGGCGTCCAGAATCACACGCTGATTGCCACCCTGGGGCAGCTTCACGGCGCGCACGTCCTCTAGTGCGGTGTCACGCACCACCACGCACGATGTGATGGCCTCGCCGGTTTCCTCTGTCCCCAGCGTTTCGACTTGCAGCTTGAACTGGCAAGCCTCGCCATCAATGCCGTCTTTGGACTTCGCTACCTTCCATTCGCGGCGGTCGCCCTCGCGTGAAACCTCGATAGCGGCATCCATCGCAGCAAACAAGGAACTGTGACCACGCAGGCCAGCTGCGGCGTTCTTTCCTGTGTGATGAACCAGCACCACCAGCCCCCCGGTCAGGGCTTGCAAGGTCTTTGCAGCCTCCAGAATCTCGCCCATGTCCTTTGAGCTGTTCTCGTCGGCAGTCGGTGCGGCACGATTCAGGGTGTCCAGCACCACCACAGCGCCTGCAGGAACCACGGCGGCAAGGTCTGCCACGTCAAGCGGTGCGGTCAGCTTGAACGGTTGCAGCATCATGCGCAGGCCAGGGGGTAGGGGGCGGCCTCGGTTCACCTCCCATGCTCGGGCGCGCAGCTTGAAACCGGCTTCCCCCTCCAGCGCGGCATAGACCACGGGCGCGGCTTCCACGCGGCAATCAAACCAGCGGCAGCCCTCGGCAATTGCGGCGGCCAGGTCAAAGGCCAGAAACGATTTGCCGGATGCGCTCGGGCCATACAGCGCAGCAAGCCCCACGGCAGGCAGCACACCACGCACGCGCCAGGCCAGCGGGGGCAGGTCGCGCAGCTCATCGGCCCCTAGCAGCTTGTAACGCGGCTCGGGCTTGGGCGGCTCTTGGGCAGCCTCCAGCAGGCAGGCCAGCACATCGCACCCGTCGCGCTGGGCTAGGTCGTTCGCGTCGAAGTTCTGCGCCTCTCCCTGGGGCATGGTCGCCACGGCGGCCCCCACCTCGGCGGCGATGCGCAGGGCTTCGGACTCCTTGCCCGCATCAGGCACCAGCACCAGCCGGGCGGATGCGTCACGCTGGCGCAGGTCAGCAGCCACGCGGGCCACGTTGCCCCAGCCAAAGGCCACCACGGCAGCGGCCCCGGTCGCTTGCCAGCAGGCCCACGCAGCCCCGATGCCCTCGCACACATACACCGGGCCACCGGGCACAGTCTCGCCCACGGTGAACGATGCCCCGGCCATCGGCGCACCGGGCAGGTTCAGCTTTTTCCCGGCACCGGGCGGCGGAATCAGTTGCAGGCTTTGCAGCGTGCCATCAGCGGCCAGGGCAGGCACCACCAAAGCACCGGCCATGCTCTGCCCGGCAATGCGCAGGGCATCACCAGCAGGAACCACGCGCAGGCCATCCAGGGGCACACCGGCTGCGCCTTTGGCGTCGATGTACCCATGCGCAGCGGTTGCGGTTTGGCAGCGGCTCCACACCTCGGCAGGGCTCATCCCTGGGGCAGGCTTGCGCGTCGGCTCTGCGGCCTTCCTGGGGGCTTGCATGGCCCTTTGTGGTGTCCTCGGCTCGCTCATGCGCCATCCATGTTCAGCGGCCACGCGGTACAGCGTGCCAGCCCCCAAGCCCTTGCCGGGTTTGAAACTGCGCCATGTGTCGCGGGCGTCGCGTTCGTTGTAGTTGCCAGCCCCGGCGCTCCAGTTGTTGAAGGCGTCGAAGTCCAGCCCGGCAGCTTGTGCAGCCATGCCAGCGCGCACCCATTCATCACGGGGCAGGTCGGGCGGAATGGCGTGCAGTGCGTCGATTGCCTTTGCGGTGTCCGTCAGCACGCAGCACCTCCATTCATGGCGAGTGCTTGGGCGGTGTACTTCCCGTCCAGGCGATACAGCGCAATGATTCGCTCGGGGTAGTGCTCGGTCGGGCTTGGCACCTCGATGGTTTCAACCGGCCAGCCCAAAGCGCGCAGCGTGAAAATCACGGCACCGAGTCGCCAGGATTGCGTTTTGTCTTGAAACTCGGGATGGTCAATCAGGCGGCCATCCATCAGCAGCCCTAGTGCCACGTCGGCCAGGGTTCCACTCTTGGGCCATGTGGGGCAGAATGGCGCGGGCGGCAGAAACGAAAGTTGTTCACCGTGAGCCCCTGGTACTTTGGTCGGTGCGGGGGCTTTTCCTTTTGGGGTCCTCATGGGCGGCCCCCCTCTGACTTCGGCAGGTTCGCAATGCCAAGCTCAAGCACGGCGACGATTGCCACAGCAAAGCCAGCGGCGGCGCTGTCAGCGTCTTGCAGCTTGGACAGTTCGCGCAGCTTGTCATGCACGGCGCGCAGGGCCTCAGCCTGGGGGCGGTCACGCAGCGCCAGCAGCTCATCCAGAAGGGCAGCACCCATTGCAGCCCCGGTGCGCTCGTAGAGCTGTTTGCGCTTGTCGCCAGTGGCGCACCCACGCAGGGCGGCACACATGGCGGAAACGTAATGGGCGTAGGTGGCGGCGCTCATGCTGGCACCCCCAGCACGCGGCGAATTTCAGCCACCGGCCACGCAAGGCGGCCATTGATGCGGATGGGGCGCAGCGGCCCATTTTCCAGACATGCCCATGTGCGCAGGGTTTGCGGTTGACGGTTCAGATAGTGGGCAGCTTCAGTGGTGCACAGTGCTGTGCGGGTCACTTGCTCCAGCGGGGGGAATTGATGTTGCATCATGGCGCTTCCAAAAAAAAAGCCCGCTGGGCGAACCATGCGGGCACAAAAAAACCCGCCGAGCTTGTGGCAGGGCGGGCGGGGGGGGGGAGCCACGGGTTAGCCGGGCTCGGAAACAAAAAAACCCGCTCGGATGACTCCGGGCGGGCTTGCGGGTGAGATTCACGCGAACATAAAAAAACCCGCTAATGCGGGTTCGTGGTGCTTTCAGTCAGCGGCCGTTGAATTTGGTTTGGGCACGGCTGCGCCAACGCCTTAATTTAAGCACAGCAATCGGCTGGGTGTCAACACTTTTGTATTTAGCGTCGTCGGTACGATATGAAGCCCCAGCGGGCCACCACGGGGGCGGCGGCTTTTGGTAGGTGTTGCCCTCTTGCCTGAGCCTGTCAGGCGGTCAAGGTGTTCTGTCGTATGGACGCCTCTTTGAGAAGATAGGCGGCCGTCCAGTCGCTCACATTGCCGTCCACCACTGCGGCAGCGGGCGGGCGAATCAATACGGCTTCGCTTTCACTCCGGTTGTTGGTGAATAGGGCAATGTCCGATTTGGCAACATCGGCACGCAGCACCAGGGGGCGGCCACCGGCTTGTGCAAAGCGCACGGCAAACCAGCAGGCGGTGCTTCTATCGGTAGTCCACGAATAGCCCTTTTTGGCCTCCGCTATCGTCAGCCAGGATGACCCACGCCATAGGGTTACAACGTCTGGCAGTTCTGCTGGCATCGGAAACGCGGCATAGCGGAACATATGCCCCAGCGTGCGGCGGCTTTCTGCGGCAGCAATCACATGGCGGTGGTCATGCTCCCAAACGCTTGCGAAATACTCCCGGAAAGCATCAGGCTTGACCTTGGCGCGCCACATCGCCACAGCTACAGCGCCACGCTTGGAATTGTTCAGAGCCACACTCAGCGAAATGGCTGCTTCTACGTCACCATCAAACGCTGCTTCAACGTGCTCCCACTCATACGGTGCGCAGATTTCAGACAGTTGCATTAGGGCGCGTGCCTTGTATAAACCTTCGGCGCTCATGCCGCACCCCCCGCCACCACGCGCAGCTTGCCCGGCTCGGCCTGGGCGTCGAACTGCACCCAGGCCTGTTCCAGAATCCATGCCTCGATTCGCTCATGGTGCAGGCGCAGCAGGTCAAGCGGGCGCACGGTGTAATGCTTCTCGGCGGTCGCGGATGGCTTGTGCCCTTGGATTTGCGCCACCACGCCAGCGGGGCACTCCAGCCATTCAGTCAGGCTCTTGAACGAACGGCGCAGGCCGTGCAGGGTTAGCCCGTCGATGCCTGCCACCTTGCAGGCTTTTTCGTGTGGCTTGTGCGGCTTGCTGATTGGCTTGGGCGCCTTCTCGGGTGATGTGCCGATTGGCTTGGTGTCCTTAATGGGGGTTGTGCTGGCGCGGGCAAACACCCATTCGCTGCGGCGGGGCAGGGCGGCCAGCAGCTGCGACACGTAAGGCGTCAGCGGAATGACCCGCTCGCCTTCCACCTTGTCGCGGATGGTCAGGCCCTTCCATTGGGTGTTCAAGTCCTCCCAGCGCATTTCCAGCACTTCGCCAGGACGGGCACCCGTCAGCAGCAGCGTTTGCAGATAGGCGGCCACGGTCGGGTTGCCGATGCTGCGCACGGCGGCGAACCATGCGGGTAATTGTTCGCGCAGCAAGGCATCTTGCTTGACGCCAGCCTTTCCGAGTACCTCGCGGGCTTTCTTGGTCTTGGCAGGGTTCGTGCTGGGCAGGACGGGCGCATATTCCGGCTGTTCAGCGCACCAGCCTAGAAACGCTTTCAGCAGTCGCCACGCCAGCCGGGCAGGGGTTGGGCGGGTCTGCGCCTCACGGGCGGCCCATGCCTCGATGACTGGCGCGGTCATGTCACGCAGCGCCAGCGCCAGCAGGGGGTGCAATGGCCCGGCAATGGTCACGCCACGGCCACGGGTGCCACGCTTGGCAGTCTCACCCCCAGCTTGGGATAGCTTCACATGGTCGGCATAGTGGCGGTCGCCCCAAAACGGGCGGCGTGCCTCTAGGTATAGCTTCCAGACCTCCCCCACGGTCAGGGCTTGGGCGGCAGCGGCGGCTTGCTTCTCCGCATGTGCGGCCAGGGCTTCACGCTTGAGGTCGCGCGGGTCTTTGCCCTCGTCAATCAGGCGTTGCAGTTCGCGTGCCTTTGCTTGCGCGTCTGAGATGCTCCAGGCGGTCGGGCTTCCGATGGTCAGGCGAATGTCTTTGCCTTGGTAGACAGACTGGAACACATAGGACGGTTTCCCGGCTGGCGTCGTCCTCAGACCCAGCCCCGGCGCAGTTGCATCCCATAGGAAAGCCTGTTTCTTGTCGGGCGGGCACTTGAACCCGGCAACGCGTCCAGCAGTGAATGCAACCTTTGCCATGTAGACTCCTCGCCAGTCTTACATCGGGTTGGATGTAAGGGCGGATGTAAGACCATTTACCCAAAACTGGCGAACACGAATCAACGGTTGGTATGTTCAAACATACAGTTATTTTGCTCTAACCTGTTGATTTGTGTAGAGTCTATCAACGGTGTTCAATGTTGGCAAATCTATGGTGGAACGGACTTTTAATCCGTTGGTCGAGGGTTCGAGTCCCTCCCGACCCACCAAAGATCATGCACTCGCAGCCGTGCATCGCTGTTCAAAGCCACCCTTGAGGTGGCTTTTTGCGTTTCGGAGCTCAGTCTTTGGGAGGTGTGATGTTGACGCAGTTCGCACAAATGCAGGCCACGCCTCGCTGCGCTTGCGGCACGCGCGCCAGCAGCGCCGCGCTGAACGTGGCTTCCTGGCACCAGCAGGGTGTGTCAGCGGCGCATCCTGCAGCCTGTGCGCAGGCATTTGCCTGGCCGCACAAGGGGCACAGGCTCTGGCATGGGGGTGTTGACGTGGCGTCGGCGTGAGGGAGCGGCTTGAGCATGCGTCAAGGGTAGGCGATTTCATGGGCTTTCAGCCCGCGGGGAGCGTGCAGATGTGCGCAAACCCCCATGAGGCATGGCCGGTTCACGTGGGCAACAGCGCGTAAACTCACACGCATGCAGACGGACGAATGCTTGTCCGCAAGCGCCGCTGTCGCCCCTGTTTGAGTTGTGATGATTGACAACGAAGAAGCCCGCTCACTGATCAGTCGACCGTCTGCTGCGCTGGCCGCTGCAGATGGTGCTGCGCGTGGCATCCTGATGCGCATGACATCGGGCGTCTTGGCCGTCGCGCGGGCGCAGCAGGCTCTGAGCGAGCAGCCCACCCGGCAGATTGGCGCCTACCAGCTGCGTGAGGCTGACCACCGCCAGGTGCTGATGTGGGCGCAGGCCTTGGCCTTGTCCCCCGAAGAGGTCCTGACCAGGTTGGCCGAGGCGAGGATTGACAATGCGCATGGTGAGGCCATCGCCTTTGCCCTCGACAACGGTGCCCTGAGCAGCCTGGTGTGGGATTTCGATGCCTTGCCTTTGACCCATTTCGAATGGGTGGACGGCTTGCAGATTCGTCGCCTGGGATTCAAGCAGGCAGGGGCCCCGACGCCGCGCACACTCACCATTCGCCTGCCGAAGCTGGAGTTTCTGTGGTGCACCCGTGTGGGCTTGACCGATCTGCAATTGCAGACCACCCCTGCGCTGACCCGCCTGTTTTGTGCCTACAACGAGCTCACCACCCTGGATGTGCGTGCCGCCAAGGGGCTGACGACCTTGGCGTGTGACAACAACCAGTTGCGTGTGCTGCACCTGAGGGGCGTGTCGGCGCTGACCACGCTGTGGTGTCAGGAAAACCAGCTCTCTGAACTGGACCTCACCGAGGTGTCGCCATTGCAGTTGCTGGTCTGTGATTACAACCGCTTGAGTGCCCTGCAGTTACCCGAGGCATCGGCCCTGACCGAGCTGTGGTGCCGGGGCAACCAGCTCACGCGTCTGCCGCTGTCGGCCATGCCTGGGCTGCGCGTGCTCAATTGCAATCACAACCACCTGCGCGAGTTGGACTTGGCTGCCACGCCGCGCCTGACCGAGCTCTGGTGTCGTCACAACCTTCTCACCAGCCTCGACCTCGCTGCGGTGCCAGGGTTGCTGACCTTGGCTTGCGATCACAACCAATTGGGACGAATTGATCTGGCCGCGGTGCCGCAACTGACCATGCTCAGTTGCAACCACAACGATCTGACGCAGTTGGATCTCGCTGCGGTGTCGAATCTGCGCGAGTTGTGGTGCCGCGAGAATCAGTTGACGGCGCTCAGCTTGGCGGCTGTCCCACAGTTGAGCCTGCTCGATTGCAGCAGCAACCGCTTGAGTGTCCTGACTGCCGCGGCGGTGCCTGCGCTGACCAAGTTGTGGTGTGCCGACAATCAGCTCACGCAACTGGATGTCTCGGCTTTGACTGCGCTGAGTCTGCTGGTGTGTGACAACAACCAGCTGACCGAGTTGAGGCTGGGGCGGCTGCCCGAACTCAAGGAGTTGTGGTGCCGTCACAATCAGCTCACGCAGTTGGATTTATCCCGTGTGCCCCAGCTTTCCGCACTGGCCTGCGACCACAACGCCATGCGCGCGCTGGACCTGTCCGCGGTGCCTGAATTGACCTTGCTGGGTTGCGCCCATAACCAGTTGCGTCAACTGGCTCTGGGCGGCGTACCCCGCCTGTCCAAGTTGTGGTGCCGAGGCAATCAGCTGATGGCCTTGAACCTGCCGTCCGTGCCTCAGTTGAGCTTGCTGGACTGTGGCGGCAATCGCCTGACCTTGTTGGACATCCGCACCTTGTCGCAATTGAGCGTGTTCGCGGCCGATCCCACTGTGGGACTGCTGGGCACACCACCCGGCCGCCGTCGCTGAAGGCATTGCATGGACGATCGAGACTGGGTGCTCATTGATGTCGAGACGGCGGGGCTGAGCTCCCCGGTGGTGGTGGAGGTGGCGGCTCAGCGCATGCGAGGCTGGGCGCCACAGGGGCCTGCCTGGCGGCGGCTGATCAACCACGGTCCGGACATGAATCAGGACAGCTCGCGCATTCATGGCATCAGTCGCGCCGTCATCGAGCGCGATGGCGAGGCGCCCTCTCAGGTCTACGCCGAGTTGGCGCATTACGTGTCCGGCTTGCCCCTGGTGGCTTTTGACCTGGGCCAGGTCCTGCACCGGGCCTTGCAGCCAGAGTGGGTTCGACTCAACTTGCCCCCGGTGGGGGGGGAGGGCTTTTGTGCCTTGCGCCTGGCCCAGCGACTGCTGGACCCTGTGCCGGTGGTCAGTGGCAAGTTGCAAACCTTGAGGCAGTACTACCGGCTACCTGAGCGCACGCCGGCATCGGCGCTGGGGGAGCTCGAAACCACGGTCGACTTGCTCAGCACGGTGCTCCAGCCCCTGGCGCTGCGCCGTGGCCTTCACGACTGGCAGGCTGTGTGTGAACATGCGCAGGCCACCTGGTATCCCTCTCGTCTGGCGTTTGGGGAGTTCAAGGGCCGTCACTTTCGTGAGGCGCTGACCGACCCCGCGCTGCGCGCGTGGTTGGAGTGGCTGGCCGGGTCTGGCAGCCCGCGCTCGGCCAACATGGGGCGTTGGTACCTCGCGCAATTGGCCGAGCCAGCCCCTGAGATGGACGATGCCATCGCGCAGATGGAGGCGCTGGCGACACGGGGGGCGCAAGGTGAGCCCACGGTTGCGGCTGCGCCGGTTCAGGCGGGTGCGTTGGTGTTCGTCAAGCCTGAAGTGGAAGAGCTCAAGGCCTTGATCGCATCGGCGCGTGTCCGACTGGCCGATCTGGAGGCGCGTTACACCCAGGAGCGCCACGACGTCGAGGTGACGCAGGCGCGCCTGTTCGGTTTGTTGCGGCCGCACTACCAGCAACGTGATCGTCTGCGTCTGTTGGTGAGTTACCGACGCCAGTACCTCGATGCGCTGATGTACGACGGGGAGGATGCTGCCGAAGCCGTGGCCCAGCAATGCCAGGAAGCGTGGCAACAGTCGGATGCCGAGTACGAGCAGGTGGCCTTTGAGGCGGCCGAGCAAAAGGCCTTGCCCGAGGACGAAGCCCGTGAACTCAAGAGCCTGTGGCGCAAGCTGGTGCGCCTGTTCCATCCGGACCGTTTTGCCCACGACGCTGCCAAGCTCGCCATCTTTCAGCAGCTGACCAGCGAAATCAATCGGGCGCGCGACAGTGGCGATGTCCAGCGCTTGCGCGAAATTGCACAAGACCCCAATGCTTTCCTGTTGAAGCAGGGGTGGGGACACCTCGATTTCACGGATTCGATCGAAGCGGCCAGCTTGCGCAAGCTGTTCGAAACCCTGCAGTTGCAGATCGTGTTGGTGTTGGACGCCCTCAACGAACTGCGGCGAGACACCCGCTACGAACTCCACAGGCTCAGTCAGGAGCGTGTGGGCTATCTGGAGGATGTGGCGCGCGCGCATGCCGAGGCGCTGGACGAGGAGATCGCCTCCCTGGCGGAGGAGTCGGGCGCTTTGAGCGAAGAGATCGAGATGCTGACCGGACGCCCGGCGCCGGGTGCGTTGTTGTAAGCACGCGTCTCGTTCAGAAAGGGGTGATTTTGTGTGTATACTCTCGTTCTTCGTTGAGCAGGCGCCGGAACCGATCTTCAGATCACACCGAGCAAGTCAGCGAAAATTTTGAAAAAGACTTGAATCTTCGCAAAGTTTGTGTATATAATTCAAGTCTTCGCTAGATAACCAGTTCTAGCGATCTTCGAAAGAAGATAACAGGTGCGGGCTCTTAGCTCAGTTGGTAGAGCAGCGGACTCTTAATCCGTTGGTCGAGTGTTCGAGTCACTCAGGGCCCACCAAATTTTCAAAAGGTCTGAATCGCAAGGTTCAGACCTTTTTGTTTTGCGCGCTCGGGTTTTGCGGTCCGCTCAGCGTGTGCGCCAGGCTTGCGGTAGTGTTGATGCTTTGCATTTCCTGGCTTTCATGATGTCTGTTTCTTCTCTGTTGAGTGCGCGCTACGGTCAGCAGGCCCCCGCTGTGCCCGAGGCCTGGTCTCCCTTGCTGGATCAGTTGTTGACCCACCGCTCGGTGCGTCATCACCTGCCTGATCCGGTCAGCGATGCGCAGTTGACGGCCATCGTGGCCGCGGCCCAGTCGGCGGCGTCTTCGTCCAATTTGCAACCTTGGAGCGTGATCGCTGTGCGCGATCCAGTCTCACGTGCGCGGCTGGCCGAACTGGCGGGCGATCAGGCGCATGTGGCACAGGCACCATTGGTGCTGGTCTGGCTGGCTGATCTGGCTCGACTGGAGGCGGTGGCGCAAGCGGAAGGGCTTACCCACGATGCGCTCGACTATCTGGAAATGGGGTTGGTGGGCGTGATCGACGCGGCTTTGGCTGCCCAGAACGCGATGGCCGCGGCCGAGTCATTGGGCTTGTCGGGCTGCTACATCGGTGGCATGCGCAACCATCCGGAGTCGGTGGCCGAGTTGTTGGGCCTGCCGCCGCGGGTCTTTGCCGTGTTCGGCATGACTTTGGGTCAGGAAGATCCGGCGCAGTCGGCTTCGGTCAAACCGCGCCTGCCACAAGCAGCCGTGTTGCACCACGAGCGCTACCGCCCGGTGGCTGAGCAACAGGCTGCGATCGCGTCGTACAACGAGTCGATGGCCGCGTTCTATGCCCAGCAGCAGATGAAGGTGCGTGGCACCTGGACGGTGCATTCAGGCAAGCGGGTGGCCACGCCAGAGGCCTTGACGGGCCGAGATCGGCTTCAGGCGGCGCTGCAGGCACTGGGATTTCCCTTGAAATAGGCGTGTTTGCGACGCATCTGCGTCAACACCTGTGTTCATCGGGCTTTGCGCAAGGCACAATTGGGTTGCCCGAGATTTGCGGGTGCTTTCAGAACATCATTCATGAACAAGACTGATCTCATCCAGCGCCTTGCTGACCAGCACCAACTGTCCAAGGCCGAGGCTGGCCGCATCCTCGACACGCTGCTCGACACCGTGGTGACGGCCGTCAAGAAGGGCGACGCCGTGACCATCCCCGGTTTCGGTTCGTTCAAGCAACATGCCCGCGCAGCCCGCAATGGCGTGAACCCCAGCACCGGCGACAAGATCAAGATCCCCGCCGCCAAGCTGCCCAAGTTCACCCCTGGCGCCACGTTCAAGGCCGCGGTCGATCCGAAGGCCGCTGCACGCAAGGCTGGCAAGGCGCCTGCTGCCCCCGCCAAGAAGGCTGCCAAGCCTGCCGCGAAGAAGGCTGCTGCCAAGAAGAAGTGATCGCTGCGTGGGGCCCGCCTGGGCTCCGCAGCGTCAAAGACCGGTGTCGCCCGCCAGGGCTGCACCGGTTTTCTTTTGGGCATGCGGGCTGTGCCGACGTCAGAGGAAGCGTTCCAGCAGCTTGCGCGAGTGCTTGTCCAGGCGGGTGCGGTCGGCAATGCCGAAGTTCAGCCCCTGCGCACTGTGGATCAGCAGGCGGCCATCGCCCAGTCGACGGATGTCGTCTTCCGACTTCAGCACGAAGCTGGTGCGACCACGGTCGGTGTCCACCGTCCAGGTGCTGGGGGTAGAGAAGCTCGATACCTCGAGCAGGGCGGTGACCTGTGGGGTGAGTTCGCGTACCGCCAGTTCGCCCTCCAGCAGCTGACGCCACGCCGCGGGCAGGTCGCTCAGGCGGTCGATCCAGGCGACCTCGTGGCTGTCGGTGTTCATCAGCGAAACGCCTTCGTCGGGGGCACTCAAGGGGTAGGCGCGCACGGGCACGATGCCCACATGGGTGCTGCCATCGTCCAGCGTCAGGGTCAACTGGCCCAGGTCGTTGCGGGTGAGGTCGCGCATCGTGTCAGTCCTTGTTGGCGGCATCGGCGGGGGCATCGTCGATCAGGGCGTCTTGTTCGGCCTTGCGGGCCTGGGCCTGGTACAGACGCCAGTACGCGCCTTCGCGGGCCATCAGTTCGTCGTGTGGGCCCACCTCCACGATGCGGCCCTTGTCCATCACGACCAGGCGGTCGGCCTTGCGCAGGGTGGACAGGCGGTGCGCAATGGCGATGGTGGTACGGCCCTTGACCAGGTTGTCCAGCGCCTTCTGGATTTCCTTTTCGGTTTCGGTGTCCACGGCTGAGGTGGCTTCGTCCATGATCAGGATGCGCGGGTTGATCAGCAGCGCGCGGGCGATGCTGATGCGCTGGCGCTCGCCGCCGGACAGGCCCTGGCCGCGTTCACCGACCAGCGAGTCGTAGCCCTGCGGCAGGCGCAGGATGAACTCGTGAGCGTGGGCGGCGCGGGCGGCGGCGATGATCTCTTCGCGGCTGGCGTCGGGTTTGCCGTAGGCGATGTTCTCGGCGATGGTGCCAAAGAACAGGAAGGGCTCTTGCAGCACCAGGCCGATGTGGCGGCGGAAATCGGCCACGGCGATGCGGCGCACGTCCACGCCATCGACGCGGATGCCACCGTCACTGACGTCGTAGAAGCGGCAGATCAGGTTGACCAGGGTGCTCTTGCCCGAGCCGCTGTGGCCGACCAGGCCGATCATCTCGCCGGGCTGGATGTCCAGGCTCACGTCGCGGATGACGGCGCGGCTGCCGTAGCGGAAGCCGATGCGGTCCAGTTCCAGCCGGCCTTGCAGCGCGGGCAGCTTGACCGGGTTGACCGGGTCGGGCACGTTGGAGACGTGGTCGAGGATGTCAAAGATGCGCTTGGCGCCCGCGGCGGCCTTTTGCGTGACCGAGACGATGCGGCTCATCGAGTCCAGGCGGCCGTAGAAGCGGCCGATGTAGGCGATGAAGGCGGTGAGCACGCCGACCGTGATGTCCTGCTCGTGCACCAGCCAGATGCCGAAGGCCCACACCACCAGCAGCCCGATTTCGGTCAGCAGCGAGACGGTGGGGGTGAACAGCGACCAGGTCTTGTTGAGCTTGTCGTTGGCCTGCAGGTTGTACTGGTTGGCGGCGCGGAAGCGGTCGGCTTCACGCTGCTCCTGGGCAAAGGCCTTGACCACGCGGATGCCGGGGATGGTGTCGGCCAGCACGTTGGTGACTTCGCCCCAGACGCGGTCGATTTTTTCAAAGCCGGTGCGCAGGCGGTCGCGCACCAGGTGGATCAGCCAGGCAATGAAGGGCAGGGGCACCAGGGTGACCAGGGCCAGCCAGGGGTTGATCGACACCAGGATGGCCGCCGTCATGGCGATCATCAGCACGTCGGTGGCGAAATCGAGGGCATGTAGCGACAGAAAGACGTTGATGCGGTCGGTTTCGGAGCCGATGCGGGCCATCAGGTCACCGGTGCGCTTGCTGCCGAAGTAGTCGAGGGACAGGCGCAGCAGGTGCTCGAAGGTGGCGGTGCGCAGGTCAGCGCCGATGCGCTCGGACACCAGGGCGAGCACATAGGTGCGGGCCCAGCCCAGCAACCAGGCGGCCAGTGCCGAGGCCAGCAGGCCGCCCAGCAGAAGCATCACATGGCCGGTGTCGATGGCCTGCCCGTTCTGGAACGGGATCAGGATCTCGTCCATCAGCGGCATGGTGAGGTAGGGCGGCACCAGGGTGGCGGCGGTGCCGGCCAGGGTCAGCAGGAAGCCGGCGAGCAGCATGCCCTGGTAAGGGCGGGCAAAGCGCCACAGGCGCAGCAGCACCCAGGTGGAGGGCGGGGTTTGCTTGTCGCGATGGCAGACCGCGCATTCGTCGCTGTCGGGGGGCAGGGGGGCGTGGCAGACCGGGCATTCGGCGCGGTCTTCGTCGTCCGGTTGCAGGCCGGTGGCGCGAATCATTTGCTGCCGCTCAAACTGGTCCAGCAGGGTTTGCAGGGGGGCTTGCTGCGCCAGGGTGAGGTGCCAGGTGGCGAGCTGGCGCGTGGCGGTGTGCAGGCTCAAGGTCGCCACACCGGCGTGATCGTGTTGCGAAAGCGACAAATCCGGACCCAGAGGCCAGGATTGCCAGGGTGCTTGTGCATCTTGTCGCGCGTGCAGATGATGATCGGTGAGAACGATCGCACCTTCGGCAAAATGAAGTTGTGCGTTCAGGTCAACCGACAGCCGGGCGAGAACGTTCTCTCCGGATGCCAGCGGCGGGTGTACGCTGGCGAGGTCCTGATGGGGCGCATGCCCCGAGGTGGCAAGGGAATGACGAGAGTGCATGGTGAGAGCCGGACCGAGAAGCGCTGCTTGGGGCAAATCTGCCTGCGGCGTGGCGGCATTCTGACCGAAGCCGCGTCTCCCATGTTGACTTTCGTGACCCCCTAACGCACCGTGGATTGAACTGGATGCAGTCAGACAGGCTGGACATGAGCAAGAAGAACGACATCACGTTGCTGCGGGTCAATTACCTGCGCGGCCCCAATATCTGGACCTACCGCCAGGTGCTGGAGGTCTGGTTGGACCTGGGCGAGCTGGAAGACTGGCCTTCGCACAAGCTCCCGGGCTTCAACGCGCGCCTGACAGCGATGCTGCCGGCCCTGGTCGAGCACCACTGCGGCGTCGGCGAGCGCGGTGGTTTCCTCCAGCGGCTGGAAGAGGGCACCTGGGCTGGGCACATCCTGGAACACGTGATCATCGAGTTGCTGAACCTGTCGGGGATGCCCACGGGTTTCGGTCAGACCCGCAGCACCTCGCAGCGTGGGGTGTACCGCATGGTGTTCCGCGCCCGCGACGAGCAGGTGGCTCGCCTGGCGCTGGCCGAGGGCCATGCCCTGCTGATGGCCGCGATCAACGATGAACCTTTCGATGTGTCGGCCGCCGTTGAGCGCCTGCGCAACCAGATCGACGACTGCTACCTGGGCCCCAGCACAGCGGCCATCGTGGGCGCAGCCACCGACCGGGGCATCCCGCACATCCGCCTGAACGACGGTAATCTGGTCCAACTGGGCTACGGGCGTGCGCAGCGCCGCATCTGGACGGCCGAAACCGACCGCACCAGCGCGATCGCCGAGGCGATTGCCGGCGACAAGGACCTGACCAAGACCTTGCTGAAGTCCTGCGGGGTGCCCGTGCCCGAGGGCGAGGTGGTGGACAGCCCCGAGGCGGCCTGGGAGGCCGCGCAAGACATCGGCCTGCCGGTGGTGGTCAAGCCGCTGGACGGCAACCATGGCCGGGGGGTCTCGCTGGAGCTGACCGAGCGTGCCGACATCGAGGCGGCGTTCAAGATTGCCGAGGCCGAGGGCAGCGAGGTGATCGTCGAGCGTTATGTGCGTGGCGACGAGCACCGCCTGCTCATCGTGGGCGGCAAGATGGTGGCCGCCGCCAAGGGCGAGAGCCTGTGGATCACCGGCAACGGCCGCGACACGGTGGCCCGCCTGATCGAAGACCAGCTCAACAGCGACCCGCGTCGTGGCGATGCCGAGGAATTCCCGCTGGAGACCATCGTGCTGGAGCGCGAGCCTGCGATGCGCTTGCTGCTGGAGCGCCAGGGCCTGAACGCCGAGGCCATCCCGAAGGCCGGGCAAAAGGTGCTGGTGCAGCGCAATGGCAACGTGGCCATCGACTGCACCGATGACGTCCATCCCGACATCGCCTACTTGGCCTCGCTGGCTGCGCGCGTGGTGGGTCTGGACATTGCCGGCATCGACCTGGTGGTGGAAGACATTGCCAAGCCCTTGGCGCCGCAACGCGGTGCGGTCGTCGAGGTCAACGCCGGTCCGGGTCTGCTGATGCACCTCAAGCCCGCCGAAGGTTTGCCGCGCCCCGTAGGGCAGGCCATCGTCGACAACCTGTTTGACGAGGACGAGACGGGGCGTGTGCCCATCATCGGCGTCGCGGGCTCGCAGGGCGTGACCCACATTGCCCGCCTGACCGCCTGGTTCCTGCACCTGAGCGGCAAGGTGGTGGGCCTGGCGTGCAGCGAAGGTCTGTTCCTGGGCTCGCGTTGCGTCGAGGCGGGTAACCGCGCCAGCTTCGCGGCGGCCGAGCGTCTGCTCATGAACCGCGATGTCAATGCCATCGTGGTGGAAAACGGCCCGGTGTCCATCCTCGACGATGGGCTGGCTTACGACCGCTGCCAGGTGGGTCTGGTGACCGATCTGCGTGGCGCCGAAGCCCCGGTGGACCCGGCCCTGGCCGTGCACGACATCCATGAGCCGGAACAGATGTTCAAGGTGCTGCGCACGCAGGTGGACGTGGTCTTGCCGGGCGGCGTGGCCGTGTTGCATGCCGCAGATGCGCGTCTGGTCGAGATGGCCGACCTGTGCGATGGCGAGGTCATTTTCTACGACGTCGATCAGCACAGCCCCGTGATGGTGGCGCACCGCGCCAAGGGCGGGCGCACCGTGTCCGTGGCCGACAACCATGTGCTGCTGACCCACAACGGCCACGCGCCGGTGCGCTGCATCGACCTGGACAGCGCGTCGGCGCGCCGGGTCATGGGTGGCTTGACCAAGCACCCGCTGCCGGGTGCCGGCGTGCAGGCCCTGCTGGCCGCCGTGGCCGTGGCCTGGGCCCTGGACATTTCGCCGGAGTTGATGGCTGCCGGCATGGAAACTTTCGACCCGACCGCGCAGGCCGTGCGCTGAGCCCGGCCCGATCTCACGACGCGAACACCAAGAGACAAAGAGATGGACGTTTCTCGCATCCGGGCCCTGCGTGGCCCCAATCTCTGGAGCCGCCAGACGGCCATCGAGGCCGTGGTGGCCTGTGAGCCGGCCGAGCGCACGCTCGAGACGCTGCCGGGCTTTGAAGAGCGCCTGCGCAAGCTGTTTCCGTCCCTCGGGGCCTTGCGCCCTGCGGGCCGACCCGACCACATCTCGCTGGCCCATGTGCTGGAGGCTGCCACGCTGGCGCTGCAGGCGCAGGCCGGCTGCCTGGTCTCCTTCAGCCGCACGGCACCCACCCTGGAAGAGGGCATTTATCAGGTGGTGGTGGAGTACAGCGAAGAGCCTGTGGGCAAACTGGCACTCAAGCATGCCCAGGCCCTGATCGCGGCGGCGCAGCAGGACACTGCGTTTGACCTGCAGGCGGCACTGGCCGAGCTGCGCGATCTGGACGAAGACGTGCGCCTGGGCCCCAGCACCGGGGCCATCGTGGCCGCCGCCGCCGCTCGGGGCATTCCCTGGCGTCGTCTGACACAAGGCAGCCTGGTGCAGTTTGGCTGGGGTGCCAAGCAGCGCCGCATCTGGGCCGCCGAGGTGGATTCGACCAGTGCCGTCTCTGAATCCATTGCCCAGGACAAGGACCTCACCAAGCGCCTGCTGGCCGCCGCCGGGGTGCCGGTGCCCATCGGTCGCCCCGTTCGCGATGTGGGCGATGCCTGGGCCGTGGCCCTGGAAATCGGGCTGCCTGTGGTGGTCAAGCCGCAGGACGGCAACCAGGGCAAGGGCGTGACGGTCAACATCGTCACCCGCGACCATCTGGAAATTGCCTACAAGGCCGCGGCCGAGATCGGCACTGTCATGGTCGAGAAGTACCTGCCCGGTCACGACTTCCGCCTGCTGGTGGTCGGTGACAAGCTGGTGGCGGCGGCTCGCCGCGAGCCCGCTCACGTCATCGGTGACGGCATCCACACGGTGCGCGAACTGATCGACGAGGTCAACAAGGATCCGCGTCGCGGCGATGGCCATGCCACCGCCCTGACCAAGATGCGCCTGGACGAGATTGCCGTGGCACGTCTGGGCATCCAGGGGCTGACCCCGGACTCGATTCCTGAAGAGGGCCGTCGCGTCATCTTGCGCAACAACGCCAACCTGTCGACCGGTGGCACGGCGACCGATGTGACCGACACGGTGCACCCCGCTGTGGCCGCCCGGGCCGTGGCGGCTGCCCAGACCATCGGTCTGGACATCTGTGGTGTGGACGTGCTGGCCGAGGGCATGCACAAGCCGCTGGAAGAGCAAAACGGCGGCATCGTCGAAGTCAACGCCGCGCCGGGTCTGCGCATGCACCTGTCGCCCTCGTTCGGCAAGGGCCGCAATGTGGGCGAGGCCATGGTGGCCCACTTGTTCAAGCCGGGCGAAGATGGCCGCATTCCCGTGGTCGCCGTGACGGGGACCAATGGCAAGACCACCACGGCGCGTCTCACTGCGCACCTGTTGGCCACCAGCGGTCTGCGCGTGGGCATGACGAACACCGATGGCGTCTATGTCAACGGTCGCCAGATCGACAGCGGCGACTGTTCCGGTCCCAAGAGCGCCCGCAGCGTGCTCATGCACCCGGACGTGGACGCGGCCGTGTTCGAAACCGCGCGTGGCGGCATCTTGCGTGAAGGCCTGGGTTACGACCGCTGCCAGACTGCCGTGGTCACCAACATCGGTGCGGGCGACCACCTTGGCCTGAACTACATCACCACCGTTGAAGATCTGGCGGTGCTCAAGCGTGTCATCGTCATGAACGTGGCCGAAGATGGCTACGCCGTGCTCAACGCAGGCGATCCCATCGTGGTGGCCATGGCCGCCAAGTGCCCGGGCGGGGTCATCTACTTCTCGGCCGAGCCTCACAACCCCGTGCTGACCGCGCACCGTGCCCAGGGCAAGCGCAGCATCTGCATCGACGGCGATGCGATCGTCGTGGCCGAAGGCAGCTGGCGCGAACTGCTGCCGCTGCGTGACATCCCCATCACCCGCAACGGCACCATCGGTTTCCAGATCGAGAACGTGATGGCCGCTGTGGGCGCGGCTTGGAGCAGCGGGCTGGACTGGGACTTGATCCGCCGTGGCCTGGCCAGCTTCGTCAACGACGCCGACAACGCGCCGGGCCGTTTCAACGTGATGGACTTCAAGGGCGCCACCGTGATTGCCGACTATGGCCACAACCCGGATGCCATGCGCGCTCTGGTCTCGGCTGTGAACGCCTTGCCGGCCCAGCGCCGCTCGGTGGTCATCAGCGGGGCCGGTGACCGCCGCGACGAGGACATCCGCGAGCAGACGGTCATCCTGGGGCAGGCCTTTGACGAGGTCATCCTGTTTCAGGATGCCTGCCAGCGCGGTCGTGCTGATGGCGAGGTCTTGAAGCTGCTGCGCGAAGGCCTGGCGGACGCACCGCGCGTGAAGCACGTCGAAGAGATCCGGGGCGAGTTCCTGGCCATCGACACGGCACTGAACCGCTTGCAGCCCGGTGATCTGTGCCTGGTGCTGGTGGACCAGGTCGAAGAGGCCCTGGCCCATCTGGCACGCCGCTGTGACGCGGCGGCAGGTGGTGCGGGCGACTGAGCCGTTCCAGGCTCAGTCAATGGCGAGGGCTGGGGGGGCCGTATGGCACGCTGCCCAGCCGTTTCAGTACGACACGGCGTAGCGCGTGCCTCGGTAGCGGAACACCGCCGACTTCAGGCGGATTTCTTCCAGCACCAGGCCAGCGACCGGCTGGTCTCCTTCGTGGAACACCCGGTTGTTGATCAGCAGCATGCGGCTGGCGGGCTGGTCGGAATACATGGCGCCCGACACCGTCAGGGCGGGCAGGCTGCGTCGCACGTCTTCAGGTAACTCGGCCAGGTTTGGCACCTGGGTGCTCGTCGTCGCGGCCGGATCCACATGGATCGGTGCGCGTGTTGACGGCTTGGCAGGCGTCGCTGCGGGGGCGGGCGAGACCGTCTGGGGCGGCGTCACCACCGGCGAGCGCATCTCAGTTTGGGGAGTTGGCGCCGCTGCTTGCGCCCTGGCGGGCGATGGCGTCACCGGGACGGCGCTCACGGAGGGCGTGTTGAGGGGCGTTGGCGCGGCCGCCAGCGAGGGCGTCGGTGCCTGTGTCGGGATGGGCGCGGTGGGCGTGACCGGGGTTGTCACCGTGGGTGGGAGCGGCGTCGGCGCCGTCTGGGGTGCCTGCGCCAGCACGGGCCGGGGATCCGACTGCACGGGCTCAGACGCCGGTGCGGCTGTCGCCACCGGCCGCGTCCACCACCAGGCCGAGCCCAGCGCGGTCAGTACCAACACGGCGCCCAGGCCCATCACCCAAGCCGGTGGGCGTCCTCTCAGAGGGGGCAGGTCGGCCTCCAGGTTCGCCGTGGGCGTGTGCAAGCCGGGCACCCGCCCTTGTTCGCGTTCGGCATCGGCCTTTTTCAGGGCATCAAGGATGTAGGACATGAGCTGGCTGGCTGGCAGAAGGGGAAGGCGGTGATGATTCGGCCGGCGTGTGGAGGCGTGGCTCCGGCACGCCCGTGGCCCGGTTGAGTTGCATCAGCGTTGTGGCGCCCACGACCCCGTCGGGCGCCAGGCCCTGGGTCAACTGGAAGGCCTGCACGCGGGCTTCCAGGGCGGCATCGAAGGTCGTGACGGCATCGGCCGGCAGGGTGTGGCCATCGAGTCGGGCCAACTGGGCGGCCAGCCAGCCGACCGTGGCGCTGCGCTGGCCCTGCAGCAACTTGGCTCGGTAACCCGGCGGGGTGCGCCACAGCGTCACGAAGTCGCCGCGCCACACGGTGGCGAGCGTGCCCAGAGGCATGGCCACGGTTTGAGCGCCGTGCTGCAGATAGGCGTAGCGTGTATCCAGGCCGGTCAACAGCGCATGGCCGCGTTGTCCGCTGGCTTGCAAGCGCAGCACGACCGGTCGTTCCAGTTGTCGAACCTGCGGCAGACCGCCGCTGTGCAGATGGCACATCAGGCCTTGGCGCCAGGCGTTCGCACAGACATCGCCACCCACCGCTGGCACCTGCCACAGCGTCATCAGCTGTCGCAGCGCTTCGTTCTCGTCGGTCAGCGCGCCTTGCATCAACGCGTCCGCACTGATCACGTCGGCGCGCATGGAGGGCGCCGTGTCTTGTTTTGTGCTGGCACCGGAGCTGACGGCCGAGGTGACCTTGGCGCCCTGAGTCGTGGCTGCCAGCGAAGCTGCTGCTGGACGCTGGGCCCGTGCCTCCCCCGACTGATGCTGCAACCACAGGGCGACACCCATGCCCGTCATCCCTGCCAAGGCCAGGCCGGCCAGCGCCACTTGGGTGCGTCGGCCGGGTGTGGCACGTGTCGGCGAGGGGCTGGCTGCGGCCTTCGCCCGCTGACGCGCCAGGCGCGGAAACACCTCGCTGGCGGCCTTGTCCACAATCGCCACTGTCACCTGGGCCTGGTTTTCTGCGTAGGCACCCAACAGTGCCCGATCGCACAGCAGGTTGATGCGGCGCGGCACGCCCCGCGTCCAGCGGTGGATGCGCAGCATGGCCTCCTTGTCGAACAGGCGTTCGCGCACGAGCCCGGCCACCTTCAGACGGTGCTGGATGTACTGGGCCGTCTCTGGTGCCGACAGCGCATCCAGGTGGTAACGGGCAATCACCCGCTGCGCCAGTTGCTCCATGTCCGGGCGTTCGAGCATGTCGCGCAGCTCGGGCTGGCCGATCAGGATGATCTGCAACAGCTTGCGCTCGTTCGTCTCCAGGTTCGTCAACAGGCGCAGTTGCTCAAGCACCTCCAGCGACAGGTTCTGCGCCTCATCGATGATGAGCACGTTGCTGTGCCCTTCAGCGTGACTGCGCAGCAAGTGACCGTTGAGCCGGTCGATGTTGGCCTTCACCCCGCCGACCTGCGCGACGCCGTGGCTGTCAGGCAGGTGGAATTCCTCGCAGATGGTCTGCAGCAACTCCGGCACGGTCAGCTTCGGGTTGAAGATGTAGGCCACATGGCAGCGTGGTGGCACCTGCTCCAGAAAGCAGCGACACACCGTCGTCTTGCCGGCACCGATTTCCCCGGTCAGCAGCACGAAGCCGCCGCCCCCTTCCACGCCATACAGCAGGTGCGCCAGGGCCTCGCGGTGGCGGTCGCTCATGAACAGATAGCGGGGATCGGGGGCGATCGAAAAGGGTGGCTGTGCCAGGCCAAAAAATGACGTGTACATCCGCACAGGATAACGGGGTCTGTGCGGCGATCACGCCCCATCCGGGTGCACAATTGGTGGATGATGCCGCCCTTGACCATCCCCGCAGCGACCTTGAATCCTGTGACCTATGTGGTGGACACCAACGTCCTCCTGGTGGCCAACGGTCAGCATCCGGATGTCAGTCCCGCTTGCGTCATGACCTGTCGGGAGTGGCTCACACGTCTCATGGCTGAAGGTCGGGTGGCCTTGGACGATGCCTATGCCATCGTCAACGAATACCAGCACAAGACCCACGCCAGCGATGGTCAGGGGGTGGGTGATGCCTTCGTGCGTTGGGTGTTGCACCACCATGACGATGCGGCCCGCTGCGATCTGATCCACCTCGACCCCCATGTCCAGCGAGGTTTTCTCAGCTTTCCGGTCGATGTCGACCTGAACCACTTCGACGATTCCGACCGCAAGTTCGTGGCTGTGGCGCATGCCCACCCTGAGCGCCCGCCCATCTTGCAGGCGGCCGACTCCAAGTGGCTGGACTGGGCACCCCACCTGGGCGAGCACTGCGTGCAGATCCGCTTTCTGTGCTGTGAAGACGTGCAGGAGTTCCATGTCCACAAGTTCGGCCACTGACCCCCTTTCAGCGATTCACTTCATGTCGCACACCCACGATTTCTTTCGCTTCCCGCACACCCCTCACATCGCCTGGCTGGCCAGCGGCACGCCGCGTGATGACAAGGTCCTGACACCCGAAGAGGCTCAGGCCTTGCTGCAGCACCCGGTGGTGGTCGAGGAAAAGCTAGACGGCGCCAACATGGGCATCTCGTTTTCGAGTGAAGCGGTGTTGCACGTTCAAAACCGTGGCCAGTACCTCAACAAGCCCTACGGTGGACAGTTTTCCCGTCTCGACGAGTGGCTGGCCATCCGCGAGGGTGAGCTGTTCGATGCCCTGGGCGATCGCCTGATCCTGTTTGGAGAATGGTGTGCAGCCCAGCACTCGCTGGACTATGAGACCTTGCCCGACTGGTTCCTGGCGTTCGATGTGTACGACCGTGACGAGCAGCGTTTCTGGAGCACCCGCCGTCGGCATGAGCTGGCTCAGAAGCTGGGCTTGCGCGAGGTGCCGCGTGTCAGCGCGGGCGCAACCAGCCTTCCGGTGTTGACCGAGTGGGTGAACACCCATCGCAGTCACTACCGGCTGGGTTCTCTGGAAGGCGTGGTCATCCGACACGAAGACGAGGACTGGTTGCTGGGGCGTGCCAAGCTGGTCCGGCCGGATTTCGTACAGAGCATCGAGGAGCACTGGCGCAGTCGCGCCATCCAGTGGAACCGCGTGGCCTGGACGGATGAGGGCTGAGCATGGCCGAGCAACACGCTATGCCATTTTTGCGTGAGACCCTGCTGTTTCTCACGCTGGCCGGTGTCCTCATTCCCTTGTTGCAGCGGCTCAAGGTCAATCAGGTGCTGGGCTTTCTGGGCGTCGGCTTGATCGTCGGGCCGTATGGCTTGGGGCTGTGGGTCGATACCTGGCCCTGGCTCGCGCAGTTCACCTTCCCCCAGCGTGCAGGGGTGACTGTGCTTGCCGAAATGGGCGTGCTCTTCCTCATGTTCATGATCGGGCTGGAGCTGTCTGCCGAGCGGCTGTGGGCCATGCGACGCTGGGTGTTCGGGGCAGGTGCCTTGCAGGTACTCGCCTCCTCCGCCGTGATCTGCGCGCTGGCGATGGCCTTCGGTAACTCCTGGCAGTCCTCCTTGGTGCTGGGCATGGTGCTGTCGCTGTCGTCCACGGCCGTGATCGTGCAACTGCTCTCCCAGCGTGAGGCCCTCGCGACCCCCATGGGGCAGTCGATTTTCGCGGTGCTGATGTTCCAGGATTTGGCGGTCGTGCCCGTACTCATCCTCATCGATTTGCTCGGTCGCGGAAGCAGTCCTGACATGTGGTCGGTCACGGGGATGACCTTGCTCAAGTCTGTGGTTGCCGTCGTGCTCATCTTCGTGGTGGGGCGCAAGGTCATCCGCCCGCTGTTCCGTAACTTCGCGCGTCAGCGTCAGGCCGATGTTTTCATGGCGCTGACGCTGCTGGCCACCCTCAGCATCGCCGGCCTTACCGCGGCAGCGGGTCTGTCGATGGCGCTGGGGGCGCTGTTGGCCGGCTTGCTGCTGGCCGAAACCGAATACCGTCATGAGGTCGAGGTCACGATCGAGCCCTTCAAGGGCCTGCTGATGGGCCTGTTCTTCATGACGGTGGGCATGGGCATTGACGCCCGCGAGATCCTGGCCAACCCACTGTGGGTCCCGCTGTCGGTCATGGGGCTCATCCTGATCAAGGCCACGGTCGTCACCGCCATCTTTCGCGTTGGTGGGCTCAGTTGGGGGCGTTCTGTCGAGTCGGGGTTGTTGCTGGGGCAGGGCGGTGAGTTTGCGTTCATCGTGGTCGGTGTGGCTGCAGCCAGCCAACTTCTGTCTCCCCAGATGGCGCAGTTCGTCTTGCTGGTGGTCGGTCTCACCCTGTTCGTCACCCCGATGGTGGCGCAATGGGGGCAGTGGCTGGGTGCCCGCCTGGATGCCCAGCATCCGCCGGCGAGTCCACTCAGCATGCTGGAGACCGTGCCGTCACTCGGCACCGGGCAGGTGGTCGTGGCCGGATACGGTCGCGTGGGCCAGTTGATCGGTGAGTTGCTGATGGACCAGGGCGTCTCTTTTGTCGCTGTCGAGCAAGATGCCAACCTGGTCGCGCAACTGCGCAACAAGGGCAAGCCTGTGTTCTATGGCAACGCCGCCCGTCCTGAATTCCTGCACCGTCTGCACGTCGGGCAGGCGGCCGCGGTGGTCGTGACCATGGATCAGCCGGCGGCGGCACTGGCCACCGTGCGGGCAGTGCGGGGTGAGTATCCACAGTTGCAGATCTTCGCTCGCTCACGGGACACCAAGCACGCGCGTGATCTGTTGGCCGCAGGGGCCAACATGGTGATCCCGGAAACGGTTGAGGCTGGGTTGCAGCTGTCCGCCTTCGTGCTGGAAGCCTTGGGTGTGCCAGAGAGCACCGTGGGCCATGTGCTGGATCGCGAGCGCACCCGCCGTGTGGCCGACCTCAACAGTGGGGCCGTGTTCTGACGGCGGCTGTCCCTGAAATGACTTCTCCGCTCAGGGCTGGCTCAGCCAGCGCTGCGCCAGCTTCACCCACAAGGTGCCGCCCAGCGGAATCAACTCGTCATTGAAATCGTAGCTGGGGTTGTGGAGCGTGCACGGCCCCAGGCCGTGGCCGCCCTCGCGGTGCGTGCCATCGCCGTTGCCGATCACAAAATACGCGCCGGGCTTGTGCTGCAGGAAAAAGCTGAAGTCTTCCGCGCCCATCGTGGCTTCGAACTCCTGCACCCGCTCTGCGCCCACCACCTCGGTCATCACCTGGCGTGCAAATGCCGTCTCGGCGCTGTGGTTGATGGTAGGCGGGTAGTTGCGTTGAAACTCGAACTCGGCGGTAGCACCGAAGGCTGCGCTCAATTGGTGGCTCAGTTCCCGCATCCGCAATTCGATCAAGTCCAGCGTCTCGTCGGTGAAGGTGCGCACCGTGCCTTGCAGCGTCACAGAGTCAGGCACCACGTTGGTGGCTTCGCCCGCTTGGATCATCGTCACCGAGATCACGCCCGTTTCGATGGGACGCATATTGCGTGTCACGATGGTCTGGAAGGCTTGCACCAGTTGGCATGCGACCGGCACCGGGTCGATCCCCAGGTGGGGCATGGCGCCATGGCATCCCTTGCCTCGGATGGTGATGTGGAACTCGTTGCTCGACGCAAAGCAGGGGCCATCCTTGATGGCGAAGGTGCCGGCTGGCATGCCAGGCCAGTTGTGCATGCCGAAAATCGCATCCATCGGGAAGCGTTCGAACAGACCGTCCTGGATCATTTCACGGGCACCGCCGCCGCCCTCTTCGGCTGGCTGGAACACCAGAATCACCCGGCCATCGAAGTCTCGGGTGGCGGCGAGGTGCTGCGCGGCCGACAACAGCATCGCCGTGTGTCCATCGTGGCCGCAGGCGTGCATCCGGCCGTGATGGCGGCTCGCGTGGGCGAACTGGTTGTGCTCCGTCATGGGCAAGGCGTCGATGTCGGCCCGCAAGCCAATGGCGCGTCTGCCAGGCCGCCCCTCGATCACCCCGACCACCCCAGTCTTGCCCAGCCCGCGGTGCACCTCAACGCCCCAGGCTGAAAGTGTGCGTGCAATGACATCGGACGTGCGCTCCTCTTGGAAGCACAACTCTGGGTGGGCGTGCAGGTCGCGGCGCAGCACGCGCATGGCCTCGCTTTGCGCCAGCAATTCAGGCAACACAAGTGAAGGTGGGACGACTGGGAGCTGGGACATCGGGATCTCACCGCAAAAATGGCGTCGGGTCCATCTTACCTGTCCGGAAAGCCCCCTCATCAAGGGGGAAGATTGTCCGTCAGCAGATCAACTCTTGAGGCTGGGGCTTGACGTGTGGAGTGAGCTATTTATAGTTCGCGCCTTTGACACCCTTACTTACTTTTGAGGACGCTCATGAGCGACGTGCAGTTTCAGCAAGCCCACAACCTCGGTCTGCCCAAGGCCCGCGAACTGGCCCAGCGTTGGGCGGATGGCGCCGCAGCCAAGATGGGCCTGACCTGCAAGCATCAGGAAGGTGCCGAGCAGGACGTCATTTCGTTTGAGCGCTCGGGCGTCAACGGCACCATGACCGTCACCGCCAACAGCTTCGATGTGAACATCAAGCTGGGCCTGATGATGAAGGCCTTCAAGCCCATGATCGAGGCCGAGATCGCCAAGAACGTCAGCCGCATGGTGGAAAAGGCTTCGGGTTCCCAGGCCTGAGTCTGGAATTGAGAGGGGCCCCGAGCACGCTCAGCCGTGCCGGCCTAGAATCGCCCCCTCCATGAGCGCCGTATCCTTTCAGCACGTATCCAAGACCTTCAGCTCCGGCGGGCGCACCGTGCGCGCCTTGCAGGACGTCAGTTTTGACATCCATGAAGGCGAGTTTTTCGGCCTGCTGGGTCCCAACGGGGCTGGCAAGACCACCCTCATCAGCATCCTGGCGGGGCTGAGCCGTGCTTCAGCCGGTCGTGTCACCGTCCAGGGGCACGATGTCGTCAGCGACTATGCCGATGCACGCCGCGCCCTGGGCGTCGTGCCGCAAGAGCTAGTGTTCGACCCATTCTTTTCAGTTCGTGAAACGCTGCGCAACCAAAGTGCCTACTTCGGCCTGCGACGCAACGACGACTGGATCGACGAGTTGCTGTCCCATCTGGGTCTGAGTGACAAGGCCGACGCCAACATGCGTCAGCTGTCGGGCGGGATGAAGCGCCGCGTGCTGGTGGCCCAGGCCCTGGTGCACCGCCCACCCGTCATCGTGCTGGATGAGCCTACCGCAGGGGTCGACGTGGAACTGCGTCAAACCTTGTGGCACTTCATCGCCCGCCTCAACAAGGAAGGGCACACGGTGCTGCTGACCACCCATTACCTGGAAGAGGCCGAGGCCCTGTGCCACCGCATCGGCATGCTCAAGAAGGGCGAGCTGGTGGCGTTGGATCGCACCTCGTCCCTGCTGGCCGGCACGGCCTCCACCATGCTGCGCTTCAAGACCGACGCGACCTTGCCGCCTGATCTGGCGGCGCAGGCCCGCATCACCGGCCGCATCGTGCAGTTGCCGGCCCGGGATGCCGCCGAGGTCGAAGTCCTGCTGGCGCGCCTGCGCGAGGCGGGATGCGCGATCGAAGACCTGGAGCTGGGTCGTGCGGACCTCGAGGACGTCTTCCTGGCCATCATGCAAGGCCAACAAGGAGCACACGCATGAACTGGCGCCAGTCGTTCGAGGGCGTTCGCCCCCTGTTCATCAAGGAAGTGATGCGGTTCTGGAAGGTGGCCTTTCAGACCGTGGGCGCGCCCGTGCTCACCGGCATGCTCTACCTGCTCATCTTTGGTCACGTGCTGGAAGACCGCGTCGAGGTGTTCCCAGGGGTGGGCTACACCAGCTTCCTCATCCCCGGTCTGGTGATGATGAGCTTGCTGCAAAACGCCTTTGCCAACGCCTCGTCCTCGCTCATCCAGAGCAAGATCACCGGCAACCTCGTGTTCGTGTTGCTGACCCCCTTGTCGCACCGCGCCTGGTTCCTCGCCTATGTGGGCGCCTCGCTGGTGCGGGGGCTGGTCGTCGGATTGGGCGTCTTCGCGGTCACGGCCTGGTTCTCCTGGCCAGGCATGTCCGAGCCGTGGTGGACGCTGACCTTCGCCGTGCTGGGCGGCACCTTGTTGGGCTCGCTCGGCCTGATCGCAGGCCTGTGGGCCGAAAAGTTTGACCAACTGGCCGCGTTCCAGAACTTCATCATCATGCCCATGACCTTCCTGTCGGGCGTGTTCTACTCGGTGCACTCGCTGCCGCCGTTCTGGCACAGCGTCTCCCACCTCAACCCTTTTTTCTACCTCATTGACGGTTTCCGCCGGGGCTTCTTTGGCGTCAGCGACGTCAGCCCCTGGTTGAGCCTGTCGGTCGTGGGCACGACCACGACCCTGGTCGCCGTGCTGGCCCTGCGCCTGCTCAAGACTGGCTACAAAATCCGTCACTGACCTCTGTCACCGATCGCCCGAAAGACGTCCCATGGCCAACCCCACCCCCGACGAAGTCCAGCAGTACATTGCCGATGGTCTGCCCTGCACCCACCTGGCTGTGGAAGGCGATGGACAGCATTTCTTCGCCACCATCGTGTCCGCCGAGTTCGAAGGCAAGACCCGCATCGCGCGCCATCAGCGCGTTTACCAGGCCCTCGGCGATAGAATGCGGGCACAGATCCATGCGTTGTCGATGAAGACCCTGACGCCGGCCGAGTGGGCCGCCCAGAACTGATCCGACAGCACACGGTTTTTTCACGGTCACCTCTCATTTCGGCGCGACCCTCACGGCTGTGGGGCATCGCGCCCTCTGTGTTTCATGGACAAACTCCTGATCCGTGGCGGTCGTCGCCTCCAAGGCGAAGTGACGATCTCCGGCGCCAAGAACGCCGCCTTGCCCGACCTTTGCGCCACCCTGTTGAGCGCCGAGCCGGTGACCCTGGCCAATGTGCCGCAACTGCAGGACGTGTCTACCACGTTCAAGCTGCTGGCCAACATGGGTGTGGTCGCCCGTCGTCATGACGACAATCCTGATCTCGTCACGCTCGACGCCGGTGGGGTGACCAACCCCGAGGCGCCGTATGAGCTGGTCAAGACCATGCGCGCCTCCATCCTGGTGTTGGGTCCCCTGCTGGCCCGTTTCGGTCGTGCCCGCGTGTCGCTGCCCGGTGGCTGCGCCATCGGCTCGCGCCCCGTCGATCAGCACATCAAGGGCCTGCAGGCCATGGGCGCGCACATCACTGTGGCGCATGGCTACATCGAAGCCAGCACGCCTGTGGATGCGCAAGGCCGTCCGACCCGCCTGAAAGGCGCCAGCATCACCACCGACATGGTGACGGTGACCGGCACCGAGAACTTCCTGATGGCCGCCGCGCTGGCAGAGGGTGAAACCATCCTCGAAAACGCTGCGCAAGAGCCGGAAATCTCCGACCTGGTCGATTTGTTGGTGGCCATGGGCGCCCAGATCGAAGGCCGTGGCACCAGCCGCATCCGCATCCAAGGTGTTGAGCGTCTGCACGGCCTCACGCCTGCACAGGCCCATCAGATCATTCCCGATCGCATCGAGGCCGGCACTTTCCTGTGCGCCGTCGGCGCTACCGGCGGTGATGTCACCCTGCGTCGCGCCAAGGCCGAGCACCTGGGGGCCGTCATCGACAAGCTGCGTGAAGCCGGTGTCGGCATCGAAGCCGGTGACGACTGGATCCGCGTCACCGCCAACAGCCGCCCGAAGGCCGTGGGCTTCCGCACCCGTGAGTACCCCGCCTTCCCGACCGACATGCAAGCCCAGTTCATGGCGCTCGACTGCGTGGCCGAGGGCAGCGCGATCATCCACGAGACCATCTTCGAAAACCGCTTCATGCACGTCAACGAGTTGATCCGCTTGGGCGCCAACATCACGGTGGACGGCCGCAGTGCAGTCGTGACCGGCGTGCCCCAGTTGTCGGGTGCCACCGTCATGGCCACTGACCTGCGTGCCTCGGCCAGCCTCGTCATCGCTGGCCTGGTGGCCGAAGGCGAGACCCTGGTCGACCGCATTTACCACCTTGACCGCGGTTACGACCGCATGGAAGCCAAGCTCCGCGCGATTGGCGCCGACATCGAGCGTGTCAAGGGAGCCGCCTGATCATGATCACCCTCGCACTCTCCAAAGGCCGCATCTTCGAAGAAACCTTGCCTCTGCTGGCTGCTGCCGGCATCGAGGTGACCGAAGATCCGGAAAAGACCCGCAAGCTCATCCTCAACACCAACCGCCCTGACGTGCGCGTGGTGTTGGTGCGGGCCACCGACGTGCCCACCTATGTGGCCTACGGCGGTGCCGACATCGGCGTGGCCGGCAAGGACATCCTCATCGAGCACGCCGGCAGCGCCGGTGGCAACGATGGTCTGTACCAGCCGCTCGACCTCAACATCGCCAAGTGCCACATGAGCGTGGCCGTGCGCGCTGACTTCGACTACGCAGCGGCCGTCAAGCAAGGCTCGCGCATCCGCGTGGCCACCAAGTACACCACCATCGCCCGCGAGCACTTCGCCAACAAGGGCGTGCACGTGGACCTGATCAAGCTGTACGGCTCGATGGAGTTGGCGCCCCTGACCGGCTTGGCCGATGCCATCGTCGATCTGGTGTCCACAGGCAACACCCTCAAGGCCAACAAGCTGGTCGAGGTTGAGCACATCATGGACATCAGCTCGCGCCTCGTGGTCAACCAGGCTGCGCTCAAGCTCAAGCGTGACGCCATCCGTTCGCTGATCCAGGCGTTCGAATCGGCCATCCCGGCCTGAACGCGCGGCCCGCACCTGCCCGAGCGCGTCGCCTGCGCTATGACGCCGATCGAGAGAACCCATCGCCTTGGCGTCGCCTCTGCCCCTGATTTCTGAGATCCTTGGCACCATGACAGTCCAGATTCGCCACCTCGCCACCTCACAGCCCGACTTCGAAGCCGCCTTCCAGCAAGTGCTGCATTGGTCGGCCGAGACCGACACGGCCATCGAAGACCGCGTGGCTGCCATCCTGGCCGATGTGCGTGCCCGCGGCGATGCCGCCGTGCTGGAGTACACCGCCCGCTTTGACACGCTCGATGTGGCAAGCATGGCCGACCTCGAACTGGGTCAAGCCGAGCTGAAGGCCGCTTTCGACAGCCTGCCCACCGAGCAGCGCACCGCCCTGGAAGCCGCTGCCGCTCGCGTGCGCAGCTACCACGAGCGCCAGAAGCAGGCCTGCGGTCTGAGCTGGTCCTACCGTGATGAAGACGGCACCCTGCTCGGTCAGAAGGTCACGCCGCTCGATCGCGTGGGCATCTACGTGCCTGGTGGCAAGGCCGCCTACCCCTCGTCCGTGCTGATGAACGCCATTCCTGCCCACGTGGCCGGCGTGGCTGAGATCATCATGGTCGTGCCCACACCCCGCGGTGAAAAGAACCCGTTGGTGCTCGCCGCCGCCTATGTGGCCGGCGTCAGCCGCGCCTTCACCATCGGTGGCGCGCAGGCCGTGGCCGCGCTCGCCTACGGCACTGCGACCGTGCCGAAGGTCGACAAGATCACCGGCCCGGGCAATGCCTACGTCGCCAGCGCCAAAAAGCATGTGTTCGGTCAGGTCGGCATCGACATGATCGCCGGCCCCAGCGAGATCCTCGTACTGGCCGACGGCACCACGCCGCCCGACTGGGTGGCCATGGACCTGTTCAGCCAGGCCGAGCACGACGAGCTGGCGCAAAGCATCCTGCTGTGCCCAGACGCCGGCTACATTGTCAAGGTTCAGGCCGAAATCGACCGCCTGCTGCCGACCATGCCGCGCGCCGACATCATCCGCGCGTCGCTGGAAGGGCGGGGTGCCTTGATCCTCACGCGCAGCATGGAAGAGGCCTGCGAGATCAGCAACCGCATCGCCCCCGAACACCTGGAAGTCAGCAGCAACGACCCGCACACCTGGGAGCCCTTGCTGCGCCATGCTGGCGCCATCTTCCTGGGCGCCTACACCTCCGAGTCGCTGGGTGACTACTGTGCTGGCCCTAACCACGTGCTGCCCACCTCCGGGACCGCGCGTTTCAGCTCGCCGCTGGGGGTCTATGACTTCCAGAAGCGCAGCAGCCTGATCGAGGTCAGCGAAGCCGGTGCCCAGGTGCTGGGCAAGACGGCGGCCGTGCTGGCCTATGGCGAAGGCCTGCAGGCACACGCCCAGGCGGCCGAATTCCGTCTGCGCCGCTCGACCGCTGACTGAACCGATACTACCCCCCCGGTACTCGGGGGCTGGTCAGCCTGAGGACATGGCGTTAGCATCCGTAACATGTGGCGATCGTTCTGACATTTGTATGGAAGAACACAAGGCGCCGTGCCGCTGAAGTGGGTTTTGCGGGGTGCCGCTGTGCTGATCTCGACTGGTTTTTCATGTGGCTGTGGCGTCGGTGGTTGGCATGACCGCTGAGGCTGTGACCATCGGGACCTGGGGTGTCCTGCTCATTGTGTTGGCGATGGTGCTGGCCTTCCTCATGAGCTTGCGTGCTCATCCCGAGGATCGTCGAGGGCCGCGTGCCGGTTTGGCCAATTTGCTGCTGTCATCCGAGCCCTTGCAGCGCGCGCGCATCTGGCGTTTTCTGTTCATGGCCAGCAACCATGCGTTTGGCCTGCTCGCCTTGAATTACGGCGCGCAGCGTGGGGTGCTCCATGCCCCGTCAGCCCATCTGCTTACTGCAGTGGCGGCGCTGGCCATCGGTGGCATCTACCTCGTGCTGCGTACAGGCTGGAACCGGCGCTTCGCCGATCCGGCGCTGACCGAAGCCCAGATGTGGGTGGGCATCGTCTTGCTGGGCTGGGGCTACCTGATCGGTGGGCCGGGTCGGCCCGTGGCCCTGATCCTGCTCTTCGTCATCCTGATGTTCGCCTTGCTCACGGTCACTTTCCGGCAGATGACGCGCGCGAGTGCACTGGCGGTGCTGGTGTTTGGCGCAGCTTCGCTGGGGGTGGTCGGTCGGGAGGGGGCGCTGCCGCTCACCGTCGATTTGCAGGTGCTGTATTTCTGCGTTCTGCTGATCATCCTGAGCTGTGCCTGTGTGCTGGTGCGGCAACTCTCCCTGCTGCGTGAGCGAGCGGCGCACGCCCGGCACGACTTGGCCGAGGCCATGGCCAAGCTCCACGGTCAGGTCATCCGGGACGAGTTGACCGGGCTGTTCAACCGGCGCCACATGCACAAGCTCCTGCGCATTGAGCAGAGCCGGGCCGACCGCTCCGGTTTCCCCTGGTGTGTGGCCATGATCGACCTGGACCTGTTCAAGCACGTGAATGACGAACACGGCCATGCGGTGGGCGACGAGGTGCTGCGCTCGACCGCCCAGGTGCTCAGTGGCGGGCTGCGCGGGGCCGACCAGGTGGCCCGCTGGGGAGGGGAAGAGTTTCTCGTGATGTTCCCGGACACCGACAGCGATGATGCCTGCCAGGTGCTCGAACGCATCGGCCAGGCCCTGTCGCGCACCCAGGTCAGCCCGACCGTGCCGGATCTTCGAGTCACGTTCTCGGCCGGGGTGACGCGCCACCTGGCCGACGAACCCCTGGCGCACACCATCGACCGGGCCGACCACGCCCTCTACCGCGCCAAAGCCGGGGGGCGCAACCGCACGGAGTGTCTGTCCGGTCCGACGTGACGGCCTGGATGACACCCTCGTGAGATAATCGATCGGGCTAACTGCGCTGCTTCAGCCTTGGCCTCATGAGCACTTCCGATACCCTGTTGAACACCTTCCGCGCCGATGTGCGCGCCATGCACGCTTACCACGTGCAGGATGCCGCCGGCTACATCAAGCTCGATGCGATGGAGAACCCCTTCACCCTGCCGCCCGCGCTGCAGGATGAACTGGGCCAGCGTCTGGGCCAGGTGGCCCTGAACCGCTACCCGGGCGCGCGCCAGCAAGACCTTCACGCCGCCTTGCGCCGCCATGCGCACGTGCCTGCAGATTGCGGCCTGGTGCTCGGCAATGGCTCGGACGAACTGATCTCGCTGCTGTCGGTGGCCTGCGCACAACCTGGCGCCGTGGCCTTGGCACCGTTGCCCGGTTTCGTCATGTACGAAGCCTTCGCCAAGCAAAACGGTCTGCGCTTTGTTGGCGTGCCGCTGACGGCCGATTTCGAGCTCGACACGCCTGCCATGCTGGCCGCGATCCGCGAACATCGCCCGGTCCTGACCTACATCGCCTACCCGAACAACCCCACCGCCAACCTGTGGGACGACGATGCGATTGAGCAGATCGTGCAGGCCGTGGGCGCCAATGGTGTCGGCCTGGTGATCATCGACGAGGCCTATCAACCCTTCGCCAGCAAGAGCTATCTGGATCGTTTGACGCGTCATCCGCATGTGCTGTTGATGCGCACGCTCTCCAAGTTCGGCTTGGCCGGTGTTCGCCTGGGGTACATGATGGGACGTGCCGACTTGATCGAGCAGGTCGAGAAGGTGCGCCCGCCCTACAACATCAGTGTGCTCAACACCGAAGCCGCGCTGTTTGCGCTGGAGCACGCCGACGAGTTCGCTCGTCAGGCCGAGGTCATCAAGGCCGAGCGTGAGCGCCTGCTGGCCTTCCTGGCCACCTTGCCCGGTGCCCACGCCTATCCCAGCCAGGCCAACATGATCCTGGTGCGCGTCAACGACGCCGCGGCCACCTTTGCGGCCCTCAAGTCACGAGGGATACTGATCAAGAATGTCTCAGGTTTGCACCAATTGCTGGCAAACTGCGTCCGATTGACCGTGGGCTTGCCCTCCGAAAATGACGCCTTGATGGCAGCATTGGCCGAGATCCTGCGTGAACCCCTGAATTGTCCTGCTGCATGAATGCTTCCCAACAGGTGTCGGCCCCTGACTGCGCCGACCGCGTGGCCGAGGTCACCCGCAACACCGCCGAAACCCAGATCACCGTGCGCGTCAACCTCGACGGCACCGGTGCGGCCAAGCTGCACACCGGCATCGGGTTCTTCGACCACATGCTCGATCAGATTGCACGCCACGGTCTGATCGATCTGGACATCCACGCAGTGGGCGACCTGCACATCGACGGCCACCACACCGTGGAAGACGTCGGCATCACCCTGGGCCAGGCTTTTGCCAAGGCCGTGGGCGACAAGAAGGGCATCCGCCGCTACGGCCACGCCTACGTGCCGCTTGACGAAGCGCTGTCGCGTGTCGTCATCGACTTCTCGGGCCGCCCCGGTCTGCACATCGACATCCCCTTCACCTCGGGCAGCATCGGTGGTTTCGACACGCAGTTGACCTACGAGTTCTTTCAGGGCTTCGTCAACCACGCGGGTGTCACCCTGCACATCGACAACCTCAAGGGCGTCAATGCGCACCATCAGTGCGAAACCGTGTTCAAGGCCTTTGCCCGTGCCCTGCGCGGCGCGCTGGAACGCGATCCCCGCATGGCCGGTGTGATCCCATCGACCAAGGGCTCCCTGTGAGCTTCGCCCCTCTGTTGCCATCTTTTTGACTCTCATGAGCCAGACCTCGACAGTGGCCGTCATCGACTACGGCATGGGCAATCTGCGGTCGGTATCGCAGGCAGTGGAGCACGCCGCCAAGGACCTGAACCTGAACGTGGTGGTCACCAACGACCCGGCCGTGGTCCGCGCTGCCCAGCGCGTCGTGCTGCCGGGGCAGGGGGCCATGCGTGACTGCATGGCCGAACTGCGCGGCGCCCATGGCGGCGACCTGCTCGGTGCGGTGCTGGACGCGGCCGCGAACAAGCCCCTGATGGGCGTGTGCGTGGGCATGCAGATGCTGCTCGATCATTCCGAAGAGCAGGACACCCCTGGCCTCGGGCTCATCCCCGGCAAGGTGATCCGCTTCCGCCTGGATGGCCTCACCCAGCCTGACGGCAGCCGCTACAAGGTGCCGCAGATGGGCTGGAACACCGTGCACCAGACCCGCCACGAAGGCGTCTGGGGCGGCCAGCCGCACCCGGTGTGGGCGGGCATCCCTGACAACAGCTACTTCTATTTCGTTCACAGCTACCATGCGGTTGTGGACGATCCCCGCCACAGTGCGGGTGAAACCGAGTACGGCGTCCGCTTTACCTGTGCCGTTGCCAGGGATAATATTTTCGCGACGCAGTTCCACCCTGAAAAGAGTGCGGAGCATGGCTTGGCCCTGTATCGCAATTTCCTGCTCTGGCAACCCTGATCCTGGGCCCGGGCTTTTCAACGATTTCCTCACTGACGCACCACAGCCATGCTGCTGATCCCTGCGATTGACCTGAAAGACGGCAAGTGTGTTCGCCTCAAGCAAGGCGACATGAACGATTCCACCACCTTCGGCGAAGACCCGGCTGCCATGGCCCGTCGCTGGCTGGATGCGGGCGCCCGTCGCCTGCATCTGGTGGACCTCAACGGCGCCTTTGCCGGTCAACCCGTCAACCAGGCCGCCATCAAGGCCATCCTCAAGGAAGTCGGCGACGAGATCCCCGTGCAACTGGGCGGCGGCATCCGTGACCTCGACACCATCGAGCGTTACCTCGACGGTGGCCTGAGCTACGTCATCATCGGCACCGCTGCGGTCAAGAACCCCGGTTTCCTGCGCGATGCCTGCACGGCTTTTGGTGGTCACATCATCGTGGGCCTGGACGCCAAGGACGGCAAGGTGGCCACCGACGGTTGGAGCAAGCTCTCCGGTCACGAGGTCGTCGACCTGGCCAAGAAGTTCGAAGACTATGGCGTCGAAGGCGTCATCTACACCGACATCGGCCGTGACGGCATGCTGTCGGGCGTCAACATCGAAGCCACCGTCAAACTGGCGCAGGCGCTGAGCATCCCTGTGATTGCCTCGGGCGGTCTGTCCAACCTGCAAGACATCGAGCGCCTGTGCGCCGTCGAGTCCGAAGGCGTCGAAGGGGTGATCTGCGGTCGCGCCATCTACACCGGCGACCTCGACTTCGCTGCCGGGCAAAAGCGCGCCGACGAACTCAACGGCGGCGTCTGACGTGCTGGCCAAACGCATCATCCCCTGCCTGGACGTGACCGGTGGTCGCGTCGTCAAGGGCGTCAACTTCGTCGAACTGCGTGACGCGGGTGATCCGGTTGAGATCGCGGCGCGCTACAACGACCAGGGCGCCGACGAGCTCACCTTCCTGGACATCACCGCGACCAGCGATGGCCGCGATGTGATCCTGCACATCATTGAGGCCGTGGCTTCGCAGGTCTTCATCCCTCTGACGGTGGGTGGGGGCGTGCGCACCGTGGAAGATGTACGCCGCCTGCTCAACGCCGGGGCCGACAAGGTCAGCTTCAACTCGGCCGCTTTGGCCAACCCACCTGTCATCCGCGAAGCCTCCGAGCGTTATGGCTCGCAGTGCATCGTCGTGGCCATCGACGCCAAGAAGCGCCAGGGTGAAGACCTCGCTGCACGTGGACCGGGCTGGGACGTGTACAGCCATGGTGGCCGCAAGAACGTGGGGCTGGATGCTGTCGCCTGGGCCAAACAGATGGCCGAACATGGCGCGGGCGAGATCCTGCTGACCAGCATGGACCGTGACGGCACCAAGTCTGGTTTCGATCTGGAGCTGACGCGTGCCGTGAGCGATGCCGTGGGCGTGCCCGTGATCGCCTCAGGTGGCGTGGGCAATCTCGATCACTTGGCCGATGGCGTGCAGCAGGGTGGGGCGGATGCCGTGCTGGCTGCCAGCATCTTCCACTACGGCGAGTACACCGTGGCGCAGGCCAAGGCCTTGATGGCGCAGCGCGGTATCCCGGTGCGGCTCTGATCTCACGGCAGGCTCGGAAGCCCTGCCTCTGCCACCCTCCAAAAGGCTGCGTTCACCGCGGCCTTTTTTCTTGGTGACGGTGACGTGCCGCCGCGGCAGGCGGGGCTGACCGCCCGTTGCCGTGCTGTGTCCCAGTCACGCCGGGTTGTCGATCTCGATGAAGGTGTGCTGCACGCCGAGCTGTTCTGCCAGGTGTTGGCCCAGCGCCTGCACCCCATAACGCTCGCTGGCGTGGTGGCCGCAGGCCAGGAAGGCCACGCCGGTTTCACGCGCATAGTGCGCTTGCGGTTCGGAAATTTCACCGGTGAGGAACACATCTGCCCCAGCCGCAATCGCTGCTTCGAAGTAGCTTTGCGCGCCACCACTGCACCAGGCCACGCGTCGCAGTGCGCGTCCATCGCCCGGCAGCCCCACAGGCTCGCGCGCCATCACCGCACGAACGCGCGCCTGCAAAGCGTTCAAGCTCAAGCCCGTTGGTGCTGGCCCAATGAAGCCCAGGTCCTGCTCGCCAAAGCGTGCGTCGGCCTGCAGCCCCAGCTTGTCGCCCCACTGCGCGTTGTTGCCCAGACTGGCATGGGCGTCCAACGGCAGGTGGTAGGCCAACAGGTTGATGTCATGGGTCAGCAGGCGCTGCAAGCGCTGCTTCATCCAGCCGGTCACACGGCCATCTTGTCCCTTCCAGAACAGGCCGTGGTGCACCAGGATGGCATCGGCCTCTGCCTCTATGGCAGCCTCGATCAGCGCCAGGCTGGCGGTCACCCCGGTCACCACCTTGCGAATGACCTGCTTGCCCTCCACCTGCAGACCGTTCGGCCCATAATCCCGAAAGCGATCCGCTTCCAGCAACTGTTGGAGGTGTGAATGCAGGGTGTCTCTATCGATCACGGCAGGCCCTTTCTGGCTTGTGATGTTCATGCGCAAAACCTGGTTGATTTTCTCGCAGACGGTGACGGTTGCCGTCGGTGTGCTCTTTGTGGTGGCCACGTTCCGGCCCCAATGGCTGTCGGCCTGGACCTTGCGTCAAGGTTTGCCTTCACCCACGGTCGTCGTGGCATCGGTACCCGCTTCAGGTGCCTCCGCCGCCGAGCGTCAGTCTCTCACCAGTTTTCGCGATGCCGCGCGCAAGGCTGCGCCCACCGTGGTGAGTGTGAGCGCCAGCAACACCGCCGCACGCCAGGGGCGCCGCAGCGACCCGTGGTTCCGGTATTTCTTTGGTGACCAGGAGTCGCAACCGCAGTCGGGTGTCGGCTCGGGCGTGATCGTGTCGCCTGAGGGCTATGTGCTCACCAACAACCACGTGGTCGACCGCATGGACGACATTCAGATCATGCTCACCGATGGCCGCAAGGCTTCGGCCAAGGTCATCGGTACCGATCCGGATACCGATCTGGCCGTGCTCAAGGTGGAGCTTGATCGCTTGCCCGCCATCACGTTTGGCAGCTCTGACAGCCTGCAGGTGGGGGATGCCGTGCTCGCGATCGGTAACCCCTTTGGCGTGGGGCAGACGGTCACGTCCGGGATTGTCAGCGCCCTGGGGCGCAACCAACTGGGCATCAACACTTTCGAGAACTTCATCCAGACGGATGCCGCCATCAACCCCGGCAATTCCGGTGGGGCCCTCGTCGACATCGATGGCAACCTCGTGGGCATCAACAGCGCCATCTATTCACGCTCTGGCGGCAGCATGGGCATTGGCTTTGCAATCCCTGTCTCCACGGCTCGCCAGGTCATGGAAAGCCTGATTCGTGACGGACAGGTCACTCGCGGTTGGATCGGTGTTGAGCCACGCGACCTGACGCCCGAGATCGCCGAGACCTTTAATCTGCCGCTGAAAGAGGGGGTGCTCATCACCGGCGTGCTGCACAACGGACCAGCGGCACTCGGCGGCGTTCGTCCTGGTGACGTGGTGGTGGAAGTGGCTGGGCAAAAAGTGGCGAACACCGCGCAACTGCTCAACGCTGTGGCGGCGCTCAAGCCAGGCGAGCCCGCCCAATTGCGCCTGTTGCGTGGAAGCCAAGGGGTGACCGCCACGGTCACGGTGGCCAAGCGGCCACGCATGGCCATGCCCGCGCAGCAGGACGACAGTGAGGAGTGACCTCAGCCTGGCGTCTGTGATTTCCATCTGGTGCAATGGGCGAGGTAACAAACTGTTGGAATATTTGACATCGGCGTTAGTCACTTTGCAGTGTCGGTTTGAGAAGTCTTTTTGAATCAACCACTTGCATGCATGCCTGACCTTGGGCACGCTTTATGCGGGAGTGTGTGTGCGGGGCGAGTCATTGACCCATGCACGGGGCGCATCGCCCAACGATGCGCGGGTTCACACACTTTCAGATGAGGTTGAACATGAAGCACTTGAAAACAACCCTGATCGCCGCTGCCGCCTTGATGATGGGCGCGCAAGCCAGCGCGGCGATGGTGGAGACCTGGGAGGTCGACATCGCCGGCACCTGGACCGCGCAGGGGCCGGCGGGCGTCATCAGGGATGAGGCCGATACGCGCCTGCGGTGGGGAACGTCGACCGGGTCTGGGCAAAGTTCTCTGGTCATCACAAACCCAGCGCCGAACCTCAGTGTGGACACCTACGTGGGCGCTGGTGTGCCTCCTGCCGCCAACATTGTTCAGACTTTGACCCTGACTCACAACAACAACCCGATCCAGGGGACGTCGTTGCAAACTGCGCAACTGACCGTGTCGCTGTCCTTGACGCCCCTGGTTCCTGTCGCGCCGGGCTTCCCGTTGCCCACCATCGACTACGCCATCCAGTTTCTGGAAACGTCCAACGACAACAGTTGTGAGGTGGCCACCAGTCCGATCCCCTGTAACGACATCTTCGTGCTCACCAGTGGCTTGCTCAACGAAGGGTTCGACTATGACGGGTACTTCTACTACGTCAATGCCTTCCCCATCGGCGGCACGGGGCAACTCCAAACGCTGGATGCCAGCGTCTGTGCCGCTGCGGGGGCCGCAGCCAACTGCCTGGGTTTCACCACCGTGGAAGGTCAGAGCAACAACCTGATCTTTGGTCTGGCCATTTCCACCGAGCCCTTGTCCGTGCCGGAGCCTGCCGGTTTGGCATTGGTGGGCTTGGCCCTGGCTGGGGCCGGATGGGCTCGCCGTCGCCCGCAGGCTCAGGCGTAAAGTGGGATTCGTCGGCGCGCACTGCCGGCATGATCCACAGAGAACAAAGGCCCGCATCTGCGGGCCTTGTCTATGTCAGCTCCTCGCATCCGATACGGATGCGGGTCGCCTTCAATTCGCGGTGGAGGAGGCGTCACTGTCAGGTGCTTTGGTGTGCTTGACGAACAGTTGTGCTGCCCAGATGCCCACCTCGTACAGCAGGCACATCGGGATGGCCAGAGCCAGTTGAGACACCACGTCTGGCGGGGTCACCACGGCGGCAATCACGAAAGCGATCACGATGAAGTAGCTGCGAAAGTCCTTGAGCTTCTGAATCGACACGATGCCCATGCGGGTCAGGATCACCAACACCACGGGCACTTCGAAGGCTGCACCAAAGGCCAGGAACATGTTGAGCACGAAGCTCAGGTAAGCCTCGATGTCTGGTGCAGCGGTGATGCTCTTGGGCGCGAAGCTCTGGATGAAGGTGAACACCTTGCCAAAAACGAAGAAGTAGCAAAACGCCACACCGATGAAGAACAGCAAGGTGCTCGACACGATCAACGGCAGCACCAGCTTCTTTTCATGTGTGTAGAGGCCGGGCGCGACAAAGGCCCAGATCTGGTACAGCACCACCGGCAACGCCAGCATGAAAGCGGCCAGCATGGTCACCTTCACCGGCACCATGAAGGGCGAGATCGGGTTGGTGGCAATCAGCGTGGCACCTTTGGGCAGATGCTCCACCAATGGCATCGCGAGGAGGTCATACAGACCTGATGGCGATGGGTAGATGGCCAGAACCGCGAACGCCACCGCGATGGCGATCACGGCGCGAATGAGCCGATCGCGCAGCTCGATCAGATGGGAGACAAAGGGCTGCTCGGAGCCATCCAGCTCGTCTGGATTGGGTTTGGGATCGCTCACGGGGTGTCAGTGTTGTCGTGGCTTGGAGGCCACCGAAGGGCGAAAACGTGCCACACGCGCAGCGCCGGACTGCACATGACGCCGAATGCCATGTTGCTGCTTGTACCAAAGCGGCATCGCGCCCCGCTTCAGGCGCCAGTTCTTGCGCACCGGCTTGCCACTGCTGTAGTAGGGCTGCTCGTCATAAAAGCTGGCGGCAGTGAGCTGGTCCTGCTCGCTCAGGGCATCGCCTGCCTCTTGCAAACCTGCCGACACGCTCTGGCCAATGTCTCGGGCAGCCTCTTCCAGGCCGGCTTTGGCCTTCTTCAGCTCTTCCAGCTCGATGGAGCGGTTGACCTCGCTCTTGACCTCGGACAGGTAGCGTTGCGCCTTGCCCAGAAGCAGCCCGACCGTGCGGGCGACCTTGGGCAGCTTCTCCGGGCCGATCACGATCAGGGCCACGGCCCCGATCAGAGCCAGTTTGTCGATACCAAAATCAATCATGGATCAGGCCACTCCAGGTAGCCGGCGGGGCGAACCCATCAGGACTTGGTCTTGGTTTCGACGTCGACGGTGTTGGCGTCGTTGCGGGTGGCGTTGGTGACCTTTTGCGGGTCGGTGGACTCGCTGGCGGTGCCGTCACGCATGCCGTCCTTGAAGCCCTTGACCGCGGCGCCCAGGTCGCCGCCGATGTTCTTGAGTTTCTTGGTGCCGAACACCAGAACGACGATGGCCAGCACGATCAACCAGTGCCAGATGCTGAAAGAACCCATGATGTACTCCGTGAAAAAGGGGGGACCCCGAGTAAAAACGCGAATCAGGCGCCTTGCGGGCCTGAGGCTGGCTTGCTGCGCGATGCAAATTCTTCCAGACCCGACAAACCCTCACGGCGTGCCAGTTCTCCCACCACATCTCGCGGGTTCAAACCCAGATGTGCCATGGCCACCATGGAATGAAACCACAGATCGGCAAACTCTCCCACCAGGGCCTTGCGATGGGCCTCGCTGGGTTCGGCGGCCATGTCTTTGCCCGCCATGACCGTTTCGGTGGCTTCTTCTCCGACCTTCTTGAGCACCGTGTCGGTACCCTTGTGGAACAGTCGGGCCACATAGCTTTGGTCCGGGTCAGCGCCTTTGCGTGACTCAATGACGCTGGCCAAGCGGCTCAACACGTCCAAGGTGTCCAGGGAATCGCTCATTTGTAGATGTGTTCGGGATCTTTGAGAACTGGGTCGACAGCAACCCATTTGCCATTCTCATATTTTTGAAAGAAACAACTGTGACGGCCAGTGTGACAGGCAATGCCGGGTTCATGACCCAGTTGTGTGATGCGCAACAGCACCACATCGTTGTCACAATCGATGCGTATGGCGTGCACCTTCTGAATGTGACCTGATTCTTCACCCTTGTGCCACAGGCGCTTACGGGAGCGACTCCAATACACCGCCTCACCCCGTTCGGCCGTCAACGCCAAGGCTTCCCGGTTCATCCAGGCAAACATCAGCACGTCACCGGTGCTGTCCTCCTGGGCAATGACCGGCACCAGACCGTTGTCATCCCAGCGTATCTCATCGAGCCAATTCATGACGGGAGTGTAGCAATCGGCAAGCCAGCGAGGCGTTGATCCCATAGCTGAGGTCACAATATGTTCATGTCAAGACCGCATGAAGGATATTCTTTGGTGACCGCTTCCGCCCCCACAACCACCGACCTGATGGCTGTCACCATGGGAGATGCCTGCGGCATCGGTCCAGAGATCATTGCCCGATGGTGGCCCGATGGACGTCAGTGGGTGGTCGTCGGATGTCCTCGTGTCATGGCCCGTGCTGTGAGTTGGATGCCCCCTGACAGGCGGCCCACGGTACGGGTGCTCAGCGCGTTGCGTGACGTTCAGGCTTTGGCTGAGAGCGAGCTGGGTGTCTGGGTGCCTCCTGGACTGCCTGACGACCTGTTGGACGCCCCTGTGGGGCGGGTGGACGAGCGCGCAGGCCGGGCCGCTGCGGCCTGCATCCGTGAAGCCGTGCGCCTGGCCCAGGTGGGTGAGGTGGCAGGCATGGTGACGGCGCCGTTGCACAAGGAGGCCTTGGCCATGGCGGGTGAACCCTATCCCGGGCATACCGAGCTCTTGCAGGCCGAAGGCAGTCCTGCTGGCCATCCCCCTGCGCCCGTGCGCATGATGCTGGCCAATGACCAACTCAAGACGGTGCTGGTCACCATCCATGTGTCCTTGCGTCAGGCCATTGAGCAGGTCACATTCGACAGCGTGCTGGAGACCTTGCGCATCACGCATCGCAGCGCGGCCCTGTGGGGGCAGGCTCGGCCGCGCATTGCCGTGGCGGGGCTCAATCCGCATGCAGGTGAGGGGGGCTTGTTCGGCGATGAGGAGTTACGCATCATCGGGCCCGCCATCGAAGCGGCGCGTCGGGAGGGTATTGAGGCGATCGGGCCGCTGGCGCCCGATACCGTGTTCATGCGTGCCCGACACGCACCGCCTGAGCACCCTGGAGAGTTCGATGTGGTGGTGGCCATGTACCATGATCAGGGGCTGATTCCCGTCAAGTATCTGGGACTTGATCAAGGCGTCAACGTGACATTGGGGTTGCCCTTTGTGCGCACCAGTCCTGATCACGGCACCGCTTTTGATCTGGCCGGTAGTGGCAGGGCGGATCCTTCCAGTCTGGCTGCAGCGGCCAGCATGGCCCGAGCCTTGGTGGCCGGTCGCAAGGCGTGACGCGCCGGCCTTGTCACATGCCTTAAGGCCACATTGGCCGTCAAATCTGCGTCAATGTGCTGTGCTGGCGCTCAAGGCGGCCAGTTGTTTGCGTGCACGCACAGTGGCGCGTTCGATCAATTCGGCTTGCTCGAAAGCCTTGAATCGGCCGGTTTCGCACATCTTGGCCAAAGTGCGACCTGTCAAGGAAATCGTCTGTTTGTGCAGGTGGCCGGTGTTGAAGATGAAGAAGGTCCGACCCTCGCTCACCCAGGTCAGACGCACCTTCTGCCACTTGCCCTGCATGATCATGTGGTACGGCGTCCCCTTCTGAATGTGGTGCACCAATTGCAGGCCAGCTGCGGGCGGAGGCGGGGTGTCGAGATTGATGTCGAGTTCACCCAGCGTCGGGTCCGTCTCGGGTTGCGGGCTTGCCAGGTCCAGGTTGATGTCCAGACTGCCGCTGTCCAGGGCCGTTTCCGGGATGAAGCCCGATTGCTTGATCTCTTCCGCTGTGAACGCCGATGTGCTCATCAGGCTGGTGTCGGACTGCAGGCTGTCCAGCGGCGTGGGCATCGAGTCCCCGGCCGTTTCTTCGCGCGTGGGGATGGCAATGCTCTCAACTTGCTTGAGGCGTTGCTCCAGCAGGCGCTGAGTCAGATCGTGGGTGGGCGCGGCCTTCAAGCAGGCCGCATGGGCCGGCAGCAACTCCGCGAAAAAAGCCTGTTTCGCAGGTTCGGGGTGCTGAATCAGGGCCAGGCCCTCGTTGATGTCCTTCATCAACGACGGCAACTTGAGCAAGAAGGCCTGTCGCAGCTTGGGGTGGCCCTTGGGCTGCACACTCATGGCCAATTCACGGCCGGCGGCCTTCATGCGCTGGGCGAGAGCAGAGTCCGCGCCATCGCGTGTGGCGGCCACGACCTGAACTCGGCTCCAGACCTGCGAGAGGAAGTCGCGCAGGAAGTCTGGCAGTTCCACGTCAAGCAGCTCACGCTGCATGATCTGCATGTAGCGCTGTTGCACCCGCAGATCGGCTTCTTTGGCGCTCAGCAGCGCCGCCACATCGGCGTTATCGGCTGCATCTTGCGCCGTTTCGGCTTCGATGAACGCTTCCAGTTCACGCAACTTGGTCTCGTAGAGATCCATGCGGTCGAAATCGCCATCGACGATGTCATTGACCAGATGGGTGATGCGGGCCAAACAGTCCGCACCGGGCCCCTGCGTGTAGTCTTCGAACGATGCGGACAGGGAGGCGATGCGGTTCACGAAGCGCCGAACCGGGTGCTTGCGTGAGTTGAAGAAATTCATGTCGCCCAGCGCCACACGCAGCACGGGCATCTGCAGACGGGCAATCTGGCGCGCCATCTCTGGCGCCACCTTCGGGTCAGACAAGACCTGATCGAACAAAGCGGCCACGATGTCGATGACCATCTTGTCGAGCGCGGCCCCACCGCTGGCGCGAATCAGCTCATCCCGGTTGGCGCGGATCTGGTTGATGGCCATGAGTGGGCCGGCGAAACCAGGTGTCCGGTTCCCGGCATCCTGCTGATCGCTGCCCAGGCTGAGTCCTGCTGCAGCCATGGCTTCCTGGCCAATTTCGCCAGCCTGACGGCTGATCTGTCGCAGCAGGTTCTGGAAATCCACGTTCAGCGGGGCGCCGCCGGCCACGCTGTTTGAAACGACCTCGTCGAGTGCGCCCTGCCCGGATGGCAGGGGCATGCCGAACATCTCTCCCAAAGCCTGTGCGGCCCGAGCGTGCTGTGGATTCGGGGTGGAGATCGGGGCCGGTTGGGTTCTTTCCCCGCCTGTGAGTGGCGCTGGCTCGGTTCTTCGCGCATCCGCTCCGAGCGGCATGGCTGAAGAGTTGCGGGATTTTTGCAAGGACATGCCCATGGGCTGGAGCCCATGACCACGCATGTCGATGCTCATCTGCTCGTAACTGGTCGAGAGCGCCGCGCCCAACAGGGCAGGCAGCTGTCCAGCGATGGCGTTGACCACGTTCTCTTCGATACCGAGTTGGACCAGGCTGTCAAGCAGCGCCTTGGTCACCAATTTCGGCCGCAGCGGGTTGCGCTCTGGATTTGGATCTTCGAGCAAGGCAGCCATGTAGCTGCTCACGGCCTCGAGTGGGCGCTCGCAAGCGGGCATCAGGGCCAGTGCCAGGCGGTCGGCCTGCACATCACGTTCGACCTGAGCGTTATCGACCAGAGAGAGCGAGGCCCAGTCAGTGTTGGCCAAACTGTTCGCACGCGTGTCTGTGTTCTGAAGGCAGTTCTCCACCAGTGCCTTCAGCTCACGATCGAAGCACTGCAGCAGGCGCCCCGACTTCAAACGCAACTCGCGATCAGCGGACATCAGCAACTGCCGCTGCAGATTGCTGGTGCTGGCCGTGGCCTGGGCGCTCATTTGCAAAACGGCTTGATCGAGCACGCCCGAGACGGCAACTCGGAGGCGTCCGAGTGCCTGCGTCAGCACAGCGTCAAGGCGTGGGTCGATCACGAAACCATCCAATTCAAAATCATGCAGCCCGAAAGGGCCAGGAAGACACTTGATTCTGTCCTGAAACCAGATCGGGTGCGCAAGTCGGGATCATCCGTGACCGTGCAGATCTGCATGAGTCGCTTACTTTTTCAAACTGTCACGAATTTCACGAAGCAAAACGATGTCCTCGGGTGTGGCGGCCGGGGCGGCGGGTGCAGCGGGGGCTTCCTTCTTGAGGCGATTGATCTGTTTGATCATCAAGAAAATGATGAAGGCCAGAATCACAAAATTCAGGGCGACCGTCAGAAAGTTGCCGTAAGCGAACACTGCCCCCACTTTTTTCGCTTCCGCCAGCGGCAAGGTTGGATCCTGCCCGGCCAAGGCGATGTAGTAGTTGCTGAAGTCCAGGCCGCCCACCACTTTGCCGACCAGAGGCATGATGAGGTCGTTGACGGTGGAGTCGACGATCTTGCCGAATGCCCCGCCGATGATGACCCCGACGGCCAAATCCATCACATTGCCCTTGACGGCAAATTCCTTGAACTCGCTGAAGAAACCCATTTTTTGCTCCTGTGGTTGAAAGCCGGCTCCATCCGCAGGCAAAGCCTGCGGGAGCATGCGCAAATGCCAGTGTCGCCTGAGCTTGTTGCAAAAATGTAGCAGGCTGTCTGGCTGAACGCTTGACCGTGCTGCTGTGGATCGAACGAGATGCGCCTTTGACCTCCGTTAGAATATGCGGTTGACCCCATATCTCTGTCATCGTCCTATCAGTCCCTAAGGATACCCATGAGCAATCAGCCAGTGGACCAAAGCCGTCGGACCTGGGTGACCATGGCCTGCGCCGCCGGTGGCGTGGGCGGCGTGGCCACCGCCATCCCCTTCGTTTCGACCTTCCAACCGTCCGAGCGCGCGAAAGCCGCCGGTGCCGCCGTTGAGGCTGATATCAGCGCCCTCAAGCCGGGCGAGATGATGACGGTCGAATGGCGCGGCAAGCCCGTGTGGATTCTCAAGCGCACGCCCGAGCAGGTCGCTGCGCTCAAGAAGATCGACCCTCAACTGGCCGATCCCGATTCCGCTCGCAAGCCCGCGGAGTTGACCCCGGCGTACTGCCGCAACACCCACCGCTCCATCAAGGAAGACGTGCTGGTTGCTGTGGGCATCTGTACTCACCTGGGCTGCTCGCCTTCGTCGAAGTTCCAGGCAGGCCCTCAGGCGTCGCTGCCAGACGACTGGCCGGGCGGCTTCCTGTGCCCTTGCCATGGCTCCACTTTTGACCTGGCAGGTCGCGTGTTCAAGAACAAGCCGGCTCCGGACAACCTGGAGATTCCGCCCCACATGTACCTGTCTGACACCAAGCTGCTGATTGGTGAAGACAAGAAGGCCTGACAGGAGACACGCACATGGCTGAAATGAAGCAGGCGCCCGCGGGCGCTTCGGCTGGCGAAAAGTTCATGACCTGGGTGGACAACCGGTTTCCGGCCACCAAGCTCTGGAACGAACACGTCGGCGACTACTACGCCCCGAAGAATTTCAACTTCTGGTATTTCTTCGGCTCGCTGGCTCTGCTGGTGCTGGTGATCCAGATCGTGACCGGGATCTTCCTGGTGATGAACTACAAGCCGGATGCCAACTTGGCCTTCGCCTCGGTGGAATACATCATGCGTGATGTGCCCTGGGGCTGGTTGATCCGCTACATGCACTCCACCGGCGCTTCGGCATTCTTCGTGGTGGTGTACCTGCACATGTACCGTGGCCTGATCTACGGCTCCTACCGCACCCCGCGTGAACTGGTCTGGATCTTCGGCTGCCTGATCTTCCTGGCGCTGATGGCCGAGGCTTTCATGGGCTACCTGCTGCCCTGGGGCCAGATGTCCTTCTGGGGCGCACAGGTGATCATCAACTTGTTCGCAGCCGTGCCCTTCATCGGTCCGGACCTGGCCATCCTGATCCGCGGTGACTTCGTGGTCGGTGATGCCACCCTGAACCGTTTCTTCTCGCTGCACGTGATCGCCGTGCCTCTGGTCCTGCTGGGTCTGGTGGTCGCGCACATCATCGCGCTGCACGAAGTGGGCTCGAACAACCCTGACGGTGTCGAGATCAAGCAAGGCCCGAAGGACGCCAACGGCAAGCCGCTCGATGGCATTCCGTTCCACCCTTACTACTCGGTGCATGACCTGTTGGGCGTGGTCGGCTTCCTGATCGTCTTCTCGGCCGTGATCTTCTTCGCACCGGAGTTTGGTGGTTACTTCCTGGAGCGCCCGAACTTCATCCCGGCGGACCCGTTCAAGACCCCTGCACACATTGCGCCGGTCTGGTACTTCACGCCTTTCTACTCGATGTTGCGTGCCACGACCGACCTGATGGTCAACGTGCTGGCTGTCATCATCGCCGTGGGTGCCGTGCTGAACCTGATCAAGGGCCAAGGCAAGTCCAAGATCGTGGGCGTGGTCATCGCTGCGGTGGTGATCGGTTTGCTCAAGACCTTCGAAGCCAAGTTCTGGGGTGTGGCCGTGATGGGTGGTGCCGTGGTGATCCTGGTGGGTCTGCCCTGGCTGGACAAGAGCCCGGTCAAGTCGATCCGCTACCGTCCAAGCTGGCACAAGCTGGTTTATGGCGTGTTCGTGATCAACTTCGTCATCCTGGGTTATCTGGGCGTGCAACCGCCGTCGCCTACGGGTGAACTGGTCTCGCAAGTTGGCACCCTGATCTACTTCGGCTTCTTCGTGCTGATGCCCTGGTGGAGCCAGTTGGGTACCTTCAAGCCCGTGCCCGACCGCGTGACCTTCAAGCCCCACTGATCGCTGCAGGAAAAACAGACATGAAAAAGATTCTTGCTTCCCTGTTGGCCGCCTTTGCCCTGGTGACGGGTGCACAGGCTGCCGGTGGCGCCCTGGTGCTGGACAAGTTCCCCAAGGAACGTGTCTCTGACCTGGCTGCTCTGCAGAACGGTGCCAAGCTGTTCGTCAACTACTGCCTGAACTGTCACTCCGCGGCCTTCATGCGCTTCAACCGCCTGAAGGACATCGGTCTGACCGAGCAGCAGATCAAGGACAACCTGCTGTTCCCCACCGACAAGGTGGGCGAAGTGATGAAGGTGTCCCTGGACGCGAAAGACGCCAAGGAGTGGTTCGGGGCCGTTCCGCCCGACCTGACCCTGGTGGCCCGATCGCGTGCCAGCCACGATGGTTCGGGTGCCGACTACCTCTACACCTACCTGCGCACGTTCTACCGCGACGACACCCGTCCGACCGGTTGGAACAACCTGACCTTCCCCAACGTCGGCATGCCGCACGCCCTGTGGGAACTGCAAGGTCAGCGCGCTGCGAAGTTCGTGGAAGTGGCCGACCCGCATGACCCGACCAAGAAGACGCATCAGTTCGAAGGTTTCGAACAGCTGACGCCGGGTACCATGTCTCCGCAGGAGTACGACAGCGCCATTGCCGACCTCGTTGCTTACATGCAATGGATGGGTGAGCCGGTGCAGCAGCAGCGTCAGCGCATCGGCGTGGGCGTGCTGATTTTCCTGGCGATTTTCTTCGTGATCGCCTGGCGTCTGAACGCTGCGTTCTGGAAAGACGTGAAGTGATCTTGATGCATTCACTGAGCGATCAGTGAGTGCCCTGGTGGCGCAGTGGCTTGCTTTGAGCAGCCACTGCGCTTCATTGTTTTAGATATTGAGGAGACCCACCCCCATGATGGTGCTTTATTCCGGGACGACTTGCCCTTACTCGCATCGTTGCCGTTTTGTGCTGTTCGAAAAGGGCATGGATTTCGAAATCCGTGACGTGGACGTCTTTGCCAAGCCCGAAGACATCGCCCTGATGAACCCGTACAACGAGGTGCCCATCCTCGTTGAGCGCGACCTCATCCTGTACGAATCGCACATCATCAACGAGTACATCGACGAGCGTTTCCCGCATCCTCAGCTGATGCCGGGTGACCCGGTGGCCCGTGCTCGCGTGCGCCTGTTCCTGCTCAATTTCGAGAAGGAGCTGTTCTCGCACGTGAACCTGCTCGAAGGCCGTGGTGGTGTCAAGGGAACCGACAAGCAGCTGGAAAAGGCCCGTTCGCAAATCCGCGACCGCCTGACCCAGTTGGCGCCGATCTTCCTGAAGAACAAGTACATGCTGGGCGACGATTTCTCGATGCTCGACGTGGCCATTGCACCGTTGCTGTGGCGCCTGGATTACTACGGCATCGAACTCTCGAAGAACGCCTTGCCGCTGTTGAAGTATGCTGAACGCATCTTCTCGCGTCCGGCCTACATCGAGGCGCTGACGCCGTCTGAAAAGGTGATGCGCAAGTGATCGTGCTGCGTGATCGATAACCGACCCAATGAGCATGTCCACTGAACAAGAAGCCCAAGGGACCTCGACGCGTCCTTACCTGATTCGCGCCTTGCACGACTGGTGCACCGATAACGGGTTCACACCTTATATCGCTGTGTACGTGGACCGCTCCGTTCAGGTGCCTCAGGAGTACGTGAAGAACAATGAGATTGTTCTGAACGTCAGTTTCGAGGCCACCAGCCAGTTGGTGCTCGGCAACGAGTGCGTGGAGTTCAAGGCTCGTTTCGGCGGTCGGGTGCGCGACATCGTGGTACCGGTCGATCACGTCGTGGCAATTTATGCCCGCGAGAACGGTCAAGGGATGGCTTTTCCGGTCCCCACGTCGCTGGGCGGTGAGGGCGTTGATGCGCCCACATCGGCGGACGACGAGTCGACTGCCGGAGCGGAGTCAGCTGAGACCGAGAAGACCAAGGCGGTGGATGCGGCGGCTCCAGCCTTGCATGTCGCACGTGCGACCAAGCCTGCCAAAGAGAAGGCGGTGCTGAAGGCGGTGGAAGCCGAGGCTCGACCGGAGTCGACCAGTGGGGGCAGTGATGATGCGCCTGAGCCACCTCCTTCGGGTGGCGGCCGCCCGACACTGCGTCGAATCAAGTGAAGAAGCTGTGTAGAATGTGAGGCAGTGCCGGCTTAGCTCAGTTGGTAGAGCAACCGCCTTGTAAGCGGTAGGTCGTCAGTTCGAATCCGACAGCCGGCACCACAAACATTCAGCCGCCAGACTTCAGGTCTGGCGGCTTTTTTGTTTTGGTCTTCCAAAAATTGGGGTGACCGCAAGTTGACTCGTGTCCAGGCCGCGCACTGAACAGACAATGCTTCGCCGTGGTCCCGTATGTTCGGCGTGTGCCTCGGTGGTTGACCACGACCATTTTTTCAGCACACGTGCCCATGTCTGAAACCTGTTCGCATCCGCCTGGTGTTCTGTTCTGGTTTCGTCATGACCTGCGCTTGCACGATCAGGTGGCTTTGCATGAGGCGGTGAGGCGCGCCCGGCGATGCGGTGGATGGTTGTTGCCCGTGTTTGTGCACGACGCCACCCAGGATCGACCAACGACATGGGGTTTTCCGCGAACGCATCCTCGGCGCTTGGCGTGGCGCGCCCAGGCTTTGCATGATCTCGAAGGGCAATTGCTGGCATTGGGCAGCACACTGTGGCAGTGCCATGGCGATCCGGCGCAACGCTTGCGAGAGTTGGTGACGCAGCTCGGGCACCCGGAGGTGGTGTGTGAGGACATTGCAGCGCCCGAGGAGCAAGCGGTGGTCCGGACCCTGCGCGAGGCGGGGGTGTCGGTCTTCACCGTGTGGCAATCAAGTCTGCTTGAGCCGGGCAGTCTGCCGTTTGCGCCAGAGGCGGTGCCAGACACCTTCACGGTTTATCGCCAGCTTATTGAAAAGGCCTCGGTTCGGGCTCCCACACCCTTGCCCGTGCCCACACATTTGCCGCCGAGTCCGCCTGTCGATGGGATTCGGAGCGGCGCGTGCACGATGCAATCGGACACAGCATCGGTCGGCGCGCCCCCAGTTTCGGGGCCAGGCGCTGCGACCGGCAACGGGGATCCCCGCAGTGCCTTTCCCAGCCATGAGCCAGAGTTCCATGGCGGCGAGCGTGCCGCGCTGGCTTACTTGCGGCGCTATTGCGAGCGGGGCTTGCCGCATCGCTACAAGGCGACCCGCAACGGATTGATGGGGGTGGACTATTCCAGCAAGTGGTCGCCTTGGCTGTCCACGGGCGCCTTGTCGGCACGCCAGGCCTGGGCTGCCATTCAGTCTTTTGAGCATGAGCGTGGCGCATCAGACAGCACTTATTGGCTTTGGTTCGAGTTGCTGTGGCGCGATCACTTTCGATGGTTGCATTGGAAGTACGGCACGGCGCTCTATCGCCCAGGCGGGATCAAGGGGGGCGCCAGCCCGTCGCATGACGCGCAGGCATTCGAGCGCTGGTGTCGAGGGCAAACGGGGCACGCCTTCATTGACGCGGGCATGCGTGAGCTGGCTTCAACAGGCTACCTGTCCAACCGGATGCGCCAGAACGTGGCGAGCTACTTGATTCACGAGTTGCAGGGTGACTGGCGTGCCGGTGCAGCGTGGTTCGAGTCACAGTTGTTGGACCATGACGTTTACAGCAATCAGGGTAACTGGCTGTACTTGAGTGGCCGGGGCACCGATCCGCGGGGCGGTCGGCGTTTCAACCCGGACAAGCAGGCTGGCGATTACGATGCCGATGGCGCTTACCGACGATGTTGGGCCGATGTTGCCCGGTGATGGCGCACGGGGTGAGCCTGAGCGGCTTGCTGGGGACACCCCTCTGGGTGATGTGACGGATTGAATCCTGTAACCGAGCCCTGTTACAGTCATCCGATGCGCTTTGCGTTCACGAATCACCAAGACACATCATGGGCAGCAAAACCGAACGGTTCTACAAGATTGAGTTGATGATCCGTCACCGTGGCCGGGTCAGCTTCGAGGACATGCTCAGCGAGCTCGAAGTGTCTCGGGCGACGCTCAAGCGTGACCTGCAGTTTTTGCGTGATCGCATGGGAGCGCCGATCATCTACGACCGGGGTGAAAACGCTTACCGTTTCGCAGATGAGGGCCAGGCCGGTGACAAGCACGAGTTGCCGGGCCTGTGGTTCGATCAGCAGGAGTTGTATGCGCTGCTGATGGCGCACCATCTGCTTTCAGATCTCGCGCCGGACGGGACGCTGAGTCGGCACATGGGGCCCTTGCTGGACCGTGTGCACCAGTTGCTGGGCAGCGCCGAAGTGGACGCCGCCGAATTGATGCGTCGGGTGCGCATCGTCGGAGTGGCGAAGCGGGCCGTGACCAGCCGATGCTTCGAAGTCGTCTGTGCGGCGCTGTTGCAGCGTCGCCGCCTGCAATTGCAGTACTTCACGCGTTCGCGCAAGGCGCGCACGGTGCGCGAGGTCTCCCCTCAGCGTTTGATTCACTACCGAAACACTTGGTACCTGGACGCCTGGTGCCACGAGAGTGAGGCGCTGCGTCGTTTTGCGCTCGATGCCGTGGAGGAGGCTCAGACCTTGGAGCGCAAGGCGCGCAATCTCCCCCTCAAGCGTGTCGAGGAGGAAATGGATGGCGGCTATGGCATCTTTGCCGGCAGCAAGGTGAGCTGGGCCCAGCTTCGCTTCACCGCCGATGTGGCACCTTGGGTGTCTCAGGAGGCTTGGCACCCTCAGCAGGAAACCGAGTTTGACGATACCGGGGCCTTGTTGATGAAGTTACCCTATGCCGACGCGACCGAGTTGATCATGGACATCCTGCGTTGGGGGCCTGATGTCGAAGTCCTGCGTCCTGCTGCGTTGAAGCAGGCGGTGGCAAGCCGTCTCGCGCAGGCGTGTGCGCTGTACCGCTGACGCATGCCTGTCGCAGGCGATGGCTGACACAAGATGAAACGACGCACCTGGTTGAGAACGGGCTTGGGGGCGCTGTTGGGCGTGCCGGCGTTGCCGTGGGGGCTTGCTGGGTGTTCAGCACCGCGTGATCCGGTCCAGGTAGCACTCAACGCCTGGGTGGGGTATGGCTTGCTGCACCTGGCGGCCGAATTGGACTACCTCAGTGAGGGCGTGGCACGCCTGCAGGAGTTTCCCTCCAACACCGCCAGCATGATGGCCTTGGTCGAGAGGCGTGTGCCGGCTGCGGCGTTGACCCTGGACGAGTTGCTGCAGGTCAGGGAGGGCGGCGTCGATGCCCGTGCCATTCTGGTGTTTGACGAGTCTCATGGCGCGGACGTGGTGATGGCTCATCCGTCGGTGGTGACGCTGGCGCATTTGCGCGGCAAGCGCATTGGCGTGGAAACCACGGCTTTGGGGGCGTTGATGTTGTCACGCTTGTTGGCCGCGGCGGGGTTGAGTGCTGCGGACGTGGTCAAGGTGCCCGTCACGGCCGATCACCATGTGGGAGCCTATGCGGAGCGTGAAGTGGATGTGGTCATCACCTTCGAGCCGATGGCGTCTCAGTTGCGAGCGCAGGGTGCTCACGCACTGCTGGACAGTCGCAAGCTGCCCGGTCTGATCGTCGATGTGCTGGCGGTGCGGGCCGATGCCATGCCGGACCAGGTGGCGGAGTGGCGTCATTTGCTACAGGGCTATTTCCGAGCCTTCGGTCACTGGCGAGACCAGCCCGAGGTGGCTGCGCGCCTGATGGCGCCCCATCAGCAACTGTCTGCCGAGCAGGTGCTGCAGGCGTTTGCCGGCATCGCGATGGCCGACCTGGCTGGTAATCGTGCGTGGTTGGCCGGCGAGAACGCACGGCTTTATCAGTCAGCCAAACTGGTCGGGCGGGTGATGCATGAGTCGCGTTTGCTCGACCGGATGCCTGACCTGGATGCTTTGTGTGAGCCACGCTTTTTGCCGGAGGCTGCATGAGGCGGCGATCGTTGCGCCTGTTCCTGCCGTTGGTGTTGCTGCTGGCCATGTTGATCGTGGGGGGGCTGTCGCTGACCTACGCGCTGTATAAAAAGCAGCAGGACTTGACCCAGTCTGCACGTCTGGATGTGTTGCGTGATGTTGCGCACCTTGTGCGCCTGGCCGATGACATGCCGGCAGAGAACTCGACCCTGTTGTCCGAGGAGTTGGCCCAGGTGGCGAGCCAGCCCTGGGTGCAGGTGGTTTTGCTGGTGAGCGAGTCGGGCGAGGTGCTCCAGTCCAGCAAGGCTGCATGGCGCGGTCGATCGGTACGCGAGGTGTGGCCAGCCTTGGATCTGGCCCGTCTGCGCCAGACGGCGCGGGGACGTTTGCCAAATTGGCAGATGCGCGCAGATGGCATGCGCATGGATGCCTTGCAGTCGTTCACCTTGCCCTCACAAGTGGACGAAGTGCGCAGCCTGCGACGCGCCGTGGTCTACGTGGGTTATGACATGGGCACGCTGCGTGCGCAGGCTCGGCATGCCGAAGTGATGGGGCGTGTGCCCGACATGCTGGGCCTGTGCGGCATGTTGGTCCTTCTGGGTTGGTTGGTGGGGCGGTATGTCACACGCCCCTTGAACCAGTTGGACAAGGTGTCACAGGCCTTGCGACGCGGGGAATGGGGTACGCCGGTGCCCAGGGGTGATTTTGTCGAGATCGATCAACTGGCCGCGGGATTTGATGCGTTGCGGCAAGAGTTGGCGGCGACTTGGCAAGCCTTGCCCGATCTGTTGTTCGAGTTGGATGCCGATGGGCGCTACCTCAGGGTGCTGAGCCCCAAGAACGAGTGGCTGTTGCAGGACCCCGAGAGCTTGCTCGGCAAAACGGTGCGTGAAGTGATGTCTCCCGCAGCTGCCGAGGTCGTGCACCAGGCCATGCGAGACGCCGAGAAGCTGGGTGCCGTGTGGGGGCGTGAATTGGAGTTGGAGGTGCCGGCCGGGAACAATTGGTTCGAGATCTCGGTGGCCCGCAAGGAAGTGCCAGAGGGCGCACGTTCGAGTTACATCCTGATTTCTCGCAACGTGACTTCTCGCAAAGAGGCTGAGCAGCGGCTCAAGCAGCTCAACGAAGAGCTGGAGATGCGTGTGGCTGCGCGCACGATTGAACTCACCACAGCCAAGGATGAGGCGGAGAGGGCCAATCACAGCAAGAGTGATTTCTTGTCACGCATGAGCCACGAGTTGCGTACGCCGCTCAACGCCATCCTCGGTTTTGGGCAGTTGCTGGAGTTCTCGGTTCGGGACCCGCTGCAAAGTGCGCATGTGCGTCAGATTCTGCACGGTGGCAAGCACCTCTTGGCTCTGATCAACGAGGTGCTGGACCTGGCGCGCGTGGAGTCTGGGCAGATGACGGTGAGCCTGGAGCAGGTGGCCTTGCGAGACCTGCTCGAAGAATGCCTGACATTGGTGCTCCCACAGGCGAAGGCACGTGATGTGCGCCTGTTGGACGTGGCGTGCGACGAGGTGTGGCAGGTGCGCGCAGATCGCACCCGGCTGAAGCAGGTGTTTTTGAACCTCTTGTCCAATGCCATCAAGTACAACCAGCCTGCGGGGGTGGTGAGTGTGGGGTGCGTCCTGGAGGGGGAGAGCATCTGCGTTCGCATCAGCGACACCGGCGCAGGCTTGACGCCGTCGCAGCAGGCACGCTTGTTCGTGCCCTTTGAGCGACTGAACGCCGATGATCAGCAAGTCGAGGGCACTGGCATCGGTCTGGCCTTGAGCAAACGCCTGATGGGTTTGATGAATGGCCAGATTGGTGTGGAGAGTCAACCAGGCGAGGGCAGCACGTTCTGGGTGAAACTGCCACGTGCGGATGATGGTGTGGCGGCGGTTGATGCGACCCGCGCTTTGCGCGAGGGGGCTGCAGCATCGTGGCGGGGCTCAACGGTTGCGACGCGCACGGTGCTGTGCATAGAGGACAATCCGAACAACATGCAGCTCATCGAGAGCGTGCTGGGGATGCTGCCGGGGGTGCGCCTGCTGAGCGCCATGGCGCCGGGGTTGGGGCTGGAGTTGGCTCGGACCCATCGACCCCATCTGATCTTGTTGGACATCAACCTGCCCGACATGGATGGTTATGCGGTGATGCAGTGCCTGCGTGAGCACCCGGCGACCAAGGGCATCCCGGTGATTGCGGTGAGCGCAAGTGCCATGCCGCGCGACCTGGAGCGCAGCCGCGCCGCAGGTTTTGCCGCCTATGTGACCAAGCCCATTGACGTGGGCCAGTTGCTGCGCAAGGTCGATGAACTGGCTCTGCCGGCCGACTCGGTGTGACGCGCGTCGGCCCAGCGAGGGCCAAAATCAGGGCGTGACCAGCTTGTTGAGCTCGACCAGATCGTCGGACGTGAGGGTGCCTGCAGCCTGACGCAGTTTGATGGCACCGATGATCACGTCGTAGCGAGCCTTGTAGAGGTCTTTCTGCGTGTTGGTGAGCTGGGTTTGGGCATCCAGCACATCTTTGTTGATTCGCACGCCCACGCGGTAGCCCAATTGCGTGGCTTCCAGCGCGAGCTTGGCCGATGCTTCGGCCGCTTCGTAGGCCTTGACCTGAGCCAAGCCGGACTGCACGCCGGAGTAGGCTTGACGCGTGCCGAGCTCAACGCCGCGGCGCGCGTTTTCGAGGTCGCGCTCTGCCTTGTCCTGCAGGCTCAGGGTTTCACGCACGCGATTCTGGATGGCATTGCCGGCATACAGGGGCATGTTGAACTCGAGGCCGATGGAGCCAGCAGTGCCAGAGCCACTTTGGGCCTTGACCAGTTGGTTGTTGGTGTCAACATGGGTGCGGGCCACCTGCGCCACCGCGTCAAGCGTGGGCAGATGGGTGGCGCGTGCGTTGTCGACTTCCAGTCGGGCCACCTTCAGGCCGACTTCAGCCTTGCGCACCATGGGTGCGGTGCCGGTGCTTTGCACCCAGGTGTCGATCTGCCCGGGGGCGAGGGCATCCAGATTGACGGGAGTGCGCAAGGGGTTGGGTTTGACGTCGGCGCGGCCCACAAACTGGTCCAGTGCGATCCGTTTGACGCGCAGGTCGTTGGTGGCGGCGATTTCCTGAGCGGAGGCCAGGTCGAAGCGGGCCTGGGCTTCACGGGTGTCGGTGATGGTGGAGTTCCCGACTTCGAAGCTGCGCTTGGCCGAGGCCAGTTGCTCGGCGAGGGCTTTTTTGTTGGCTTGCGCGGTTGCCAGGACGTCTTGTGCAGACAGGACATCGAAATAGGCTTGGGCCAGGCGGGCCACCAGATCGTCTTCGGCCATCTTGAGATCGGCCTGGGCAGCGGTCAGCGATGCCTCGGCCTGGGCGACCTTGGCAGCGTTGCTTTGGTTGAAGAGGGGCTGACGAGCGGCGACCGCCAGTTGGCTGTTGGTGCTGGTGCTGTCGTAACTGGCCACACCGCCTGTCAGTGGGTTGATGGCGTCAGGCTGAGACGAGTCCAGGCGGTTGCGCTTGACCGTGGCCTGCAGGTTGACCGACGGACGTTGCAGCGAACGGGCCTGGTCGGCCTTGAACTGGGCCGCATCGAACTGCAACTTGGCAGCCAGGTAGGCCGCGTCGTAGCCCCGTGCCGCTTGGTACAGCTCGACCAGGTTCTCGGCCTGGGCACTGAGGGAGCCAGCCATGCCCAGCACGGCCAGGGCGCAAGCCCGTGCCAGCGGCCGCCACGCGTTGGGGGAGGCAGAGGAGGTCGGGTGCGAAGGCGAAACGTGCTGGAACATCGTGGGTTTCCTCGGTTGGATGCGGAGCCGGACGGAGGGCTCAGAACTTGAATTGGCTGGGTTCGGCAAAGCCGGTCAGGCGCGGCAGCACGGTGTCGAACAGCTGCTGGCTGCTGAACGCACCCTGGCCTTCGCGGGTGTAGCGGGTGGCGTACATCATCGGCAACTGGCCGACCACGGCGACCAGGCGGCCGTTGGGCTTGAGTTGGTCGAGCAGCACCTGGGGCACTTCGGCCACGGAGCCGGCCAGCAGGATGGCGTCGTAGGGGGCCTTGCCAGGGAAACCTTGGGTGCCGTCGGCCTGGGCCACCTCGACGTTGCTGAGGCCAGCCTTCTTCAGGTTGGCGCGCGCAGCGGCCACGAGGCTGGCATCGGCATCGATGGCGACCACGCGCTGTGCGAGGTGGGCCATGAGGGCGGCCATGTAGCCCGTGGCAGCGCCGATCAGCAGGACCGTTTCATCCTTTTGCAGGCTGATGTCTTGCACCAGACGGGCTTCGACGCGCGGGGCCAGCAGGGCGCGGCCGTTGCCCAGCGGGATCTCGAAGTCCATCAGGGCCTGGCTGCGGTGGGCTTCGGGCACGAAATCTTCACGGTGCACGGACGACAGCAGGTCCAGCACCGCGGGGTCCAGGACATCCCAGGGGCGGATCTGTTGCTCGATCATGTTGAAGCGGGCTTGTTCGACGTTCATGCTGGGCATCCTACGGGAGACGGTATGGAAAGGAATCCGGGTAAAACGGGCATTTTAAGAAGAGCCGCCTGACTTGGGGGGAATCTGCTGCAAGTTCGTCGGATGCATTCGTCTTTTGAGCCACGCGGACACGTCGTCGAGGAAGGCGTAGACCACCGGCACCACCACCAGCGTGAGCAGGGAGGAGGCCAGCACGCCGCCGATGACCGCTTGGCCCATGGGGGCACGCTGTTCGGAGCCTTCTGTGAGAGAGAAGGCCAGCGGCACCATGCCGAAGACCATGGCAAGCGTGGTCATGAGGATGGGGCGCAGGCGCACGCGGGCGGCCAGCAGCAGGGCTTCGCGGCGGGGCAGGGGGGCGGTTTCGTGGCCTTCGCCGGCATCGCCGGCCCGGGCGCGGTTGGCAAAGTCCACCAGCAAGATGGCGTTCTTGGTGACCAGGCCCATCAGCATGATGACGCCGATGATGGAGAACATGTTGACGGTGGAGCCGAACACCAGCAGCGTGAGGACCACGCCGATGAGGGTGAGCGGCAGGGAGCTCATCAGTGCGATGGGCTGCAGGAAGCTGCGGAACTGCGAGGCCAGGATCATGTAGATGAAGACGATGGCCAGGCCCAGCGCAGACAGGGCGTAGGCGAAGGACTCCTGCATGTCCTTGGTGGAGCCACCGAAGCGGTAGTGGTAGCCGCTGGGCCAGGGCATGTCGTCGAGGACCTTGCGGATGTCGGCGGACACCTCGCCCATGGAGCGCCCGGTGAAGTTGGCGGTGATCTCGACTTCGCGGTTGAGGTCGCGGCGGTTGATCTGGGTGGGGCCGAGGCTTTCGACCACATCGGCGACCTGGCTGAGGCGCACTTGGCGGGGACGGCCCTGGGCATCGACGCCCATGACGAGGGTGAGGTTGCGCAGGTCGTCGGCGGTGCGGCGGGCGTCGGGGTGCAGGGAGACGCGGATGTCGTAGTTCTGCTCGTCTTCGGCGCGCCAGCTGCCCACGACCTTGCCTTCGACCAGCACGCTCAGGGCCTGGCTGACGGCGTTGACGTTGAGGCCGAGGTCGGCGGCGGCATCGCGGCGCACGCGGATGTCGAGCGTCGGCTTGTCGGCCTTGAGGCTGGTGTCGAGGTCGACCAGGCCAGGAATGTGGCGCAGGCGGGCCAGGGCTTCGGTGTTGAGGCGCTGCAGCTCTTTCATGTTGCTGCCCTGGATGGACAGCATGATGGGTTTGAGGCCGGCGACCGCATCGAGCAGGCCCACGTGGGTGACTGTGATGCCGGGCAGGGCGGACAGGGCTTCGCGCAGCGGGGCCGACAGCTGGTCGACGTTGCGCTGGCGAAGGTGGCGGTCGGTCAGGCGCACGTAGACCGAGACCTGGTTGCGGCCCAAGGCCTGGCCGGTGTTGATGGTGGCCAGGGTGTAGGCCACCTCCGGCATCTGGCGGATGAGCTGTTCGACTTCGCGGGTGCGCGCCTCGGTGGCTTCGAGTGAGGTGCCTGAGGGGGTGTAGAAGTTGACGAAGGTTTCGGAGTAGTCGGCCTTGGGGACGAATTCTGTGCCGACGAGGGGCATCAAGGCTACGCTGCCGACCAGGGTGGCCGTTGCGACGACCATGGTCCACCATGGGTGGTCGAGAGCGCGGCCGAGCAGGCGTTGGTAGCCGTCGCTCAGGGACTCGGACCAGCGGTCGATGGCGCCGGTGAGGCGGCCGAAGGTGCGGTCGTACCAGCTGCGGGGCGCGCCGGCTGCGCCTCGGCCGTGGGCGGCGATGGCCGGGTCGTGCCAGACGCTCGACAGCATGGGGTCGAGCGTGAAGCTGACGAACATGGAGATGAGCACGGCTGCCACGATGGTGATGCCGAACTCGTGGAAGAACTTGCCGATGACGCCGCCCATGAAGCCGATGGGCAGGAAGACGGCGACGATGGACAGGGTGGTGGCCAGCACGGCCAGGCCGATTTCCTGCGTGCCGTCGATGGAGGCTTGCAGGGCGGACTTGCCCATCTGCAGGTGGCGCACGATGTTTTCGCGCACGACGATGGCGTCGTCAATCAGCAGGCCCACGCACAGGCTCAGCGCCATCAGCGTGACCATGTTGATCGAGAAGCCGAAGGCGTGCATGAACAGGAAGGTGCCGATGATGGAGATCGGCAGGGTCAGCCCGGTGATGACGGTGGAGCGCCAGGAGTTCAGGAACAGGAAGACGATGGCGACCGTGAGCACGGCGCCTTCGATGAGGGTGGCGCGCACGGTCTGCACGCTGACGCTGATGGGACGGCTGCTGTCGCGCACCACGTCGAGCTTCATGCCAGGGGGCAGGCTGGGGGTGATCTCGGTGATGGCGGCGCGCAGGCCTGTCACCACGTCCAGGGTGTTATCGCCCTGGGACTTGAGCACTTCGAGCGCGAGGGTGCGTTGGCCGTTGAGCAGGGCCAGGGTTTCCAGTTCTTGTGGGCCGTCGACCACGTCGGCAACCTGGCTGAGTCGGATGGGCTGGTCGTTGCGGGTGGCCACCACCAGGCGGCGGAAGTCTTCGACGGTACGCAGGCGGGCGTCGATCTGCACGACGCGTTCGCGGTCGAGGGTGCGCACGCTGCCGGCGGGTTGGTCCTGGTTTTCGGTGCGCACGGTGGCGGCGATCTGCTCGGCGCGCAGGCCGAAGGCGTCCAGCGCGTCAGGGCGCAGGTAGACGTTGATCTGGCGCTTGAGGCCGCCCACGAGGTTGACGCTGCCCACGCCTTCGACGTTTTCCAGGCGCTTGCGCAGGATCTGGTCGGCGTAGGTGGTGAGGGCCTGAGGGCTCTGGCTGCCGTCGGGTGAGGTGAGGGCCAGCGAGAAGATGGGGCGGTTGGCAGGGTCGAAGCGCAGCACGCGCGGGTCCTCGACCTCGTCACGCATCAAAGGGCGGATGGCCGAGAGCTTTTCGCGCACATCCTCGGCGGCGCGGCGTCCGTCCACGCTCATGTTGAACTGGATGATGACGACCGAGTTGCCCTCATAGGACCGCGAATACAGCTGGCTGATGCCGGCCACGGTGTTGACGGCTTCTTCGACCTTGCGGGTGACTTCGGTCTCGATGATCTCGGGCGAGGCGCCGGGGTAGGCCATCTGCACGACCAGGGTGGGCAGTTCGATGTCGGGGAACTGGTCAACCTTGAGGCGTTGGTAGGAGAACAGGCCGAGCACCACCAGGGCCATCATCATCATGGTGGCCAGGACGGGGTTGCCAATCGACAGGCGCGTGAACCACATGGTGCGGACCTGCTTCAGCGTGAGGCAGCGGGGCGCACGGCAGCGGCGGGGGCGCTCGTTGCGGCCGAGGTAACCCTCACCCGACTGCCTTCGCGCACGGTGCTGGCAGCGTCACGCAGGATGCGATCACCCGGCTTTAAGCCTTGTCGAATTTCCACCCAGGCGTTGCGATGGCCGCCATCGGTTGCCGCGCCCGGTTCCGGAGCCTGGGCTCCGTGCAGCCCCAGTTGCACAGGGACGCGCACCAGGCGGTCGCCATCGATGCGCAGGACCTCGTCGCGGCCGGTTTCTCGGGTGATCGCACTGGCGGGAGCGGCCAGGCCTTCACGACCTTCCAGCAGGATCTCGCCCTGACCGAACAGGCCCTGACGCAGTGCCGGGTGGCGTGGCAGGCTCAGGTAGGCCATCACGGCACGGGTGTCGGCGGTGGCGCTGGGGTTGAGTCGGGCGACCTGAGCCTGCAGAGGTTCGCTCAAGCCTTCGATGCGCAGGCTGGCGCTGGACCCCACCTGCACGCGTGCCAGATCCTGTGGGGTCAGGGGGACTTGCCACTCCAGGCTGTCGAGGTCGACGATCTCGACGATGCGGGCATCGACGTTCAGGCGCTCACCCGGTTGCACGAAGCGTTGCGCGACCTGACCGCCCAGGGGCGCGAGGATGCGGGTGTCTTGCCAGGCCTTGTCGGCCAGTCGGGCGGCAGCTTGGGCTGCTTCGTAGTTGGCGCGTGTGGACGCGGCGTTGGACAGCGAGCTGTCGAGTGCCTGCCGCGAGATGAAACCTTGCTGGACCAGAGCCTGGTTGTTGCGCAGCGTTTGCTCGGCATTGCGCCAGATGGCCTGTGCCGAGGCCGCTTGTTGCTGCGCCTGCTGACGGCGCAAGCCGACTTCCTGGGTGTCGAGTTGGCCGAGTGACTGCCCCTGGCGCACCGTGTCGCCTTCGCGAACGTGCAGGGCCTGCAGTTCGGCGGCCACCTTGGCTTTGACCACTGCCGAACGCTGTGCCACGAGGCTGCCGGAAATGGGCAGGGACCAGCTCAGCGAGCGGGTGGTGACGGTGTAGGCATCTTGCGCACGCAACTGGATCACTTTGGCCTGAGCGCTCTCGGTGCTCTGGGCCAAGGCCGTTTGCTGGGCTTTGCGGGCCACGATGGCCCGGGCGATGCTGCCTCCGAGCACCAGGAGGGCCACGCACAGGGCCAGCCATTTCATCCACGAGGCCGATGTTTTCATGAGGAGGCGGGTCCAGACGGGTGAGGTGTGGCGAGTCCGTGCAGCAGGATTTCGACCTGGGTGCTGAGGAACTGTTCGGGGTCCAGCGGGACCGAGTTGACCGCACACACCGAAGTGCAGCGCTTGTACAGGATCAGAAACTGCACTGGGGCGATCATGCCGTGCACGACCGATGTGATGTCGAGCGTGCGGAACTCGCCGCGCGCCATGCCGCGCTCCAGCACGCGGCGCAGCAAGGCGTGGGTGGGCGCGAGCACTTCGTCCATGTAGAACTGGGCGAGGTCAGGGAAAGCGGCGGCCTCGTTCATCAGCAGCACGACCAGACCGGCCGCTTCCGATGAGCCCACGCGCAGCCACCAGGTGGTGGCAAGTTGGTGCAGCAAGGCGGCGCTGGGGCCGTCGTGCACATCGGCCAGGTTGCCCGCTTCGACGATGACCTGGGTCAGGTAGTGCCGCACCACGGCTTTGAAGAGCTCGTCCTTGCTCGGGTAGTAGAGGTAGAGCGTGCCTTTGGACACAACAGCTTCGCGGGCCACCTCTTCAATGCGGGTGCCCGCCAGGCCTTTGCGCAGGAACAGGCGCAGTCCCGCTTCCAGCAATTCCTGGGGGCGGGCCGCCTTGCGTCGCTGGCGCGTGCGGGTGGCGGGAGACGTGTCGGACTCGCTCAAACGGAAGGGCTCTCAGTAACTGACCGGTGGGTCATTAATGTAGCGGTGGCTTTGGCGTGTGGTCAATCGGGCCGGGCGGGAGGGTGCGTTCAGACGAGGGAATGAATCATGAATAATGTTTCACATGAGCAGCAGACCCCAACCCCAGAGCCGGGCGGCCTACGCCCATTTCAGTCCCATCACCACCCGCTGGATGGACAACGACATCTACGGTCATGTCAACAACGTGACCTATTACAGCTACTTCGACACGGCGGTGAACCGCTATCTGATCGAGGCGGGTGTGCTGGACATCCATGCCGGCGATGTCATTGGTCTGGTGATCGAGACGCACTGCAACTACTTTGCCCCGCTGGCTTTCCCGCGCAATGTGGAGGCGGGCATCCGCGTGGCCCACATCGGCAAGAGCAGCGTGCGTTACGAGATCGGCCTGTTCGAAGAGGGGGAGCCGCAGTCGGCTGCCAGCGGCCACTTCGTGCATGTGTATGTGGACCGTGCCACGCGCCGACCCACCGAATTGCCCGAGACCTTTGTGCGAGCCCTGCAGGCCTTGCAACTGCCCGAGTCGGCCTGAGTTGACCGTTCCCCTTTTTTCCTCTCCTTTGCAGTCTGGACTTTGTCATGAGTCATCCCGCCTCGGTGCCACGCGCGCCCGATCTCATCACCCCTGAGCGCACGGCCGCTGTGGACGCGGCCATCACGTCGCGTCGTTCGATCCGTCGATTCCTGCCCACCGAGGTGCCGCGTGCTGTCGTGGAGGACATCTTGCGCGTGGCCTCGCGGGCGCCCTCGGGCACCAACACCCAGCCTTGGCGCGTGCACGTGTTGACCGGGGCGAGCCTGAAAGCCCTGGTGGACCGTTTGATGGCGGCGTACAACGACCCGGCGCAGGTGGGCTTGCATCAGGAGGAGTACGACTACTACCCGAAGGAGTGGATCTCCCCCTTCATCGACCGGCGCCGCAAGGTGGGTTGGGATCTGTACAGCCTGTTGGGCATTGCCAAGGGCGACAAGGTGCGCATGCATGAGCAGACCGGGCGCAACTTCCGCTTCTTTGACGCGCCGGTGGGCATGATCTTCACCATCGACCGGGTGATGGGCCAGGGCAGCTTGCTGGATTACGGCATGTTCCTGGAGAACATCATGGTGGCAGCGCGTGCGCGCGGACTGGACACCTGCGCGCAAGCCGCCTTCAATGCCTACCACGCCTTGATTTCGGACCAGTTGGGTCTGGATGCCGAGCGCGAGATGGTGGTGGTGGGCATGGCCCTGGGGCATGCCGACCCCGAGGCCATCGAGAACTCATTGCTTGCGGAGCGTGTAACGGTGTCCGAGTTTGCGACTTTTTGGCCTTGATTTGACGCAGTTTGGCCCTTTTTTCTAGGGTCTTCACGGGGGTCAAGGGCTTCGGAGCGCCGGACAAACAGGTCTATGATTTTGAGGATGTGGAAGGCGGCATTGTCAAAATAGCGTGCTGTCGTCAACCACCAATCTGCGTGTCTTTCCGGAGGACGACCTATGAGCCTGATGGGCCAAATGATGCAAATGCCCCTGTTGATTTCGTCGCTGCTGACCCATGCAGCGCGTCACAACGGGGATATCGAGGTGGTGTCCAAGCGTGTCGAAGGCGACATCCACCGTACCAACTGGGCCGAAGTCGAGCTGCGTTCGCGCAAGCTGGCCCAGGCGCTGGCCCGTCTGGGCTGCGAGGCGGGTGACCGCATCGGTACCCTGGCCTGGAACGGCTACCGTCACCTGGAGATCTATTACGGCGTGTCGGGCTCGGAGCTGGTGTGCCACACCATCAACCCCCGTCTGTTCCCTCAGCAGGTGGCCTGGATCATCAACGACGCGCAGGACAAGGTCATCTTCGTGGACCTGAACATCCTGCCGTTGGTGGAAAAGCTGGTGCCCTCGCTGCCGTCCGTCAAGCACGTGGTGCTGATGTGCGACCGTGACAACATGCCGCGTGAGCACTCGCTGCCCAGCCTGCTGTGCTACGAAGACCTGATCGACGCCGAAGACGGCAACTACACCTGGCCCTCGTTCGATGAGAACGCCGCCGCCAGCATCTGCTACACCTCGGGCACGACCGGCAACCCCAAGGGCGCCGTGTACTCGCACCGCTCCTCCGTGTTGCACGCGTACGCCGTGGCGCTGCCGGACGCCATGTGCATCAAGGGCACCGATGTGGTCCTGCCTGTGGTGCCGATGTTCCACGTCAACGCCTGGGGTACACCGTACGCCACCGCGCTGGTGGGCTGCAAGCTGGTGTTGCCGGGCCATCACCTTGACGGTGAGTCGCTCTACAAGCTGTTCGAATCCGAAGGCGTGACGATGAGCGCCGGCGTGCCGACCATCTGGATGGGCCTGCTGAATTACGTCAAGGCCAACAACCTGAAGTTCAGCACCTTCAAGACCACGGTGATCGGTGGCGCGGCCTGCCCGCCGTCGATGATCCGCACCTTCGAGAACGACTACAACGTCGAGGTGGTGCACGCCTGGGGCATGACCGAGTTGTCGCCGGTGGGCACGCTGGGCCGCCTGAAGTCCAAGCACGCCAACCTGGCGCCCGAGGCGAAGCAGAAGATCCTGGAAAAGCAGGGCAAGTCGGTGTTCGGTGTGGACATGCGCATCGTGGACGCCGAGGGCAATGTGCAGCCCTGGAACGGGGTGGCGACGGGCGATCTGGAGGTGCGCGGTCACTGGGTGATCAGCAGCTACTTCAACGTCGACAAGTCGCCGCTGCACGATGGCTGGTTCCCCACGGGGGACGTGGCCACCATCGACTCGGATGGCTACATGCAGATCACCGACCGCTCCAAGGACGTGATCAAGTCGGGCGGGGAGTGGATCAGCTCCATCGAGCTGGAAAACGTGTTGATGGGCCATCCGGCCGTGCACGAAGCGGCGGCCATTGCGGCGCATCACCCCAAGTGGGACGAGCGCCCCTTGATGGTCGTGGTCAAGAAGCCGGGTGCCGAGGTGACCAAGGAGGAGTTGTTGGCCTTCTACAAGGGCAAGATTCCGAACTGGCAGACCCCCGACGACATCGTGTTCGTGGACGAGCTGCCGCACACGGCCACGGGCAAGCTGTACAAGCTCAAGCTGCGTGAGCAGTATCGCGATTACAAGCTGCCAACGGCCTGACGCCTCAGCGCAAACCCTGTACTCAAGGGTTAACAAGGACACCTTCGGGTGTCCTTTTTTCTTTGTGAACTGCAGAGTGGAATGCGTGTTCGCACATTACGGGAAAGCTCTGACTGACCCCCGCGAACATGGGGGATAGATTGGGAGGGTAACGACTTCCGATCCCCCCGAATAAGGAGCTAGCGATGCGATTCCCTGTACGAGCAATGAGCGTGATGGTGGCGGCCTCTTTGAGCGCCGGTGCGGTGTTTGCCCAGAAGGGTGAGACCGTCAAAGTCGCCTGGATCGATCCGCTGTCGGGCCTGATGGCCAGCGTGGGTCAGAACCAGCTCAAGAGCTACCAATTTGTCGCTGAAAAGCTCAACGCCAACAACCCGGCTGGCGTGAAGTTCGAGATCGTCAGCATCGACAACAAGCTGAGCCCTGCCGAAACCTTGAACGCGCTGAAGTCGGCTGCGGACCAGGGCGTGCGTTACGTGGTGCAGGGTCTGGGTTCGGGCGCCGCCACGGCCCTGATCGACGGCATCAACAAGCACAACCAGCGCAACCCCGGCAAGGAAATCGTCTTCCTGAACTACGCCGCGGTGGACCCCGATCTGACCAACAGCAAGTGCAGCTTCTGGCACTTCCGTCTGGACGCCGACACCTCCATGAAGATGGAAGCCATGACCACCTTCATCAAGGACCAGAAGGACGTCCAGAAGGTCTACCTGATCAACCAGAACTACGCGCACGGCCACCAGGTCTCCAAGTACGCGAAGGAAAACCTCAAGCGCAAGCGCCCGGACATCCAGGTGGTGGGCGACGACCTGCACCCGCTGGCCCAGGTGCGTGACTTCGCGCCGTATGTCGCCAAGATCAAGGCCTCGGGTGCCGATACCGTGATCACGGGCAACTGGGGTTCGGACCTGTCGCTGTTGGTGAAGGCCGCCAACGACGCCGGCCTGACGGCCAAGTTCTACACCTACTACGCCAACTTCGGTGGCACGCCCACCGCTCTGGGCAAGGCTGCCAACGGCCGTGTCTATCAGATCGGCTATGGGCACTACAACCTGGGGGGGCTGAATGGTCAGTTGGTGAACGAGTTCAAGAAGCGTTTCAATGACGACTACTACTCCGCCGCGACCTACTCGGGCCTGCAGATGCTGACGATCGCGATGGCCAACGCCAAGTCGACGGACCCAGTCAAGGTGGCCTACGCGATGGAAGGTCTGAAGTTCAAGACCTTCAATGGTGAGGTCGAGATGCGCAAGAGCGATCATCAGATGCAGCAGCCTGTGTTCCTGACCAAATGGGCGCCAGTGGATGCCAAGAACCCGTACAACGTGGAAGGCACGGGCATGACCTTTGTGCCGGTCAAGCAGTTTGACGCGTACGTGGCCAGCACGCCCACTTCGTGCCAGATGAAGCGCCCTTCTTGATGTGAGGCGCTGAGGGCATGCGAGGGCGCTACGGCGCGTCGCATGCCCTTTTTTTGACCTGATCGTGGTGCCGGCTTGACCGGTGAACGAACTCTGCGGGCCAGTCATGGAAACGTTTTTTGTCTTTGCCCTCAACGGGCTCAGCTACGGGCTGCTGCTGTTCATGCTCAGCTCCGGGTTGACGCTCATTTTCAGCATGATGGGCGTGCTGAACTTTGCGCACACCAGCTTCTACATGCTGGGTGCTTATTTCGCCTATGCGCTCACGGGCAGCATCGGTTTTTTCCCCGCCTTGATCGTGGCACCGCTGTTGGTGGGCGCTCTGGGCGCGGCGTTCGAGCGCTATTCGGTGCGCAAGGTGCATCCTTACGGTCATGTGCCGGAACTGCTGGTGACCTTCGGCCTGTCGTATGTGGTGCTGGAAGTGGTGCGCCTGATCTGGGGCCCGGCCAACGTGGACTATCGCGTGCCCGAGGCGCTGGATGGGGCCTTGTTCACCCTGGCCAACATCCAGGGGCATGGCCTGAGCTGGTTTGCGGGCGCCGGTGATGCGGCGATTTGTGCAGCCGCCGGCAACTCTTGCACCCAGTTCCCGATGTACCGCGGCTTCATGGCCATGGTGGCTTTGGCGATGCTGGTGGCCTTGTGGCTGCTGCTGACCCGCACCCGCATCGGCCTGATCATCCAGGCTGCGCTGACGCACCCCGAGATGACCCAGTCGCTGGGTCACAACGTCCCGCGCGTGATGATGGGTGTGTTCGGGGGCGGTTGTGCCCTGGCTGGTCTGGCTGGCGTCATCGGGGGCAACGCCTTCGTGACCGAGCCGAACATGGCGGCCTCGGTGGGGGCCATCATCTTCGTGGTGGTGGTCGTTGGCGGCATGGGCTCGCTGGCGGGGGCCTTCCTGGCCTCCATCCTGATTGGCCTGATCCAGACCTTTGCCGTGGTCATCGACGTGTCGGTGGTGTCGGTGATGGAGAAGCTGGGCAGCCCGGTCTCTTTTGAGCACTGGGCCTACCCGATCCTGAAGATCTCGGTGTCGCAGATGGCGCCGATCCTGCCCTACCTCCTGTTGGTGCTGATCCTGATCTTCCGACCCAAGGGCCTTCTGGGCACCCGCGAGGAGTAAAGAGACCATGACTGACAAGATGTACACATTCCGTCCCATCAATGTGGGCCGTATCGTGCTGTGGTCCCTGTTCGCCCTGGTGCTGCTGGTGGCGCCCAAGGTGTTCGACAGCAGCCTGTCGATGACCATGCTCACGCAAATGGGCATCGCCATCATTGCCTGCCTGTCCTACAACATGCTGTTGGGGCAGGGCGGCATGCTGAGCTTTGGCCATGCGGTGTATTCGGGCCTGGGCTCGTTTGCCGCCATCCATGTGCTCAACAAGGTGTCCGAGGGCGCCTGGAACGTGCCGGTGAGCCTGCTGCCGCTGGTCGGTGGTGTGGCTGGCCTGCTGGTGTCGGCGCTGCTGGGTTCCATCACCACCAAGAAGTCGGGGACCATCTTTGCGATGATCACCCTGGGCATTGGTGAGCTGGTGTTCTCGATGTCGCTGATGCTGCCGGAGTTCTTCGGCGGTGAAGGCGGCATCTCCAGCAACCGCATGGTGGGTGAGCCCTTCCTGGGCATCACCTTCGGGCCCGAGATTCAGGTGTACTACCTGATCGCGGTCTACACCTTTGTGTGCACGGTGTTGATGTTTGCCTTCACGCAGACGCCGCTGGGGCGCATTCTGAATGCCGTGCGCGACAACCCCGAGCGGGTCGAGTTCATCGGTTACGACACCCAGCGTGTGCGCTATCTGGCCTTCATGATCGCGGGCTTCTTTGCCGGCATCGCGGGTGGCCTGTACGCCATCAACTTCGAGATCGTGACCGCCGAGGTGGTGAGTGCGCACCGCTCCGGGGCCTATCTGCTGTTCACCTTCCTGGGTGGCGCCTTGTTCTTCTTCGGGCCGATCATCGGCGCGGTGATGATGGTGCTGGCCACGGTGCTGCTGTCGGAGATGACCAAGGCATGGTTGCTCTATCTGGGCATCTTCTTCCTGGTGATGGTGATGTACGCCCCCGGTGGCATCTCGGGTCTGATCATGATGAACCTGCGCCTGGCCGCCTACGGTATGTTGCGTCGTCTCTGGACCTCGTACCTGGCTTTGGCGGGATCGCTGCTGGTGGTGCTGACCGCGGTGGCCGTGATCGTGGAGATGGTCTATCACATCAAGCTCAACGAGGCCTTGGGCCCCGAGATGAGCTTCATGGGCGCGACGATCAACACGCATGGCGTGGATGCCTGGGTGGGATCGGTGTTCCTGCTGATCACGGGTGTGGGTCTGTTCGAGTTGGTGCGGCGTCAGTTCGTGCACCAGTGGGGACAGATCCAGGAAGACATCGAGGCGGAGAACCTCCGTCGTCAAATGCATTGAGAGGCCAACCATGAGCGAGCACAAGGCATCTGCATCAGGTCTGGCACTTGAGTTGCGCAGCGTGCGCAAGTCTTTTGGCAAGACCGAAATCATCCGAGGGGCCGAGCTGGCGGTGAAAGCCGGCGAGCGCGTGGCCCTGATCGGCCCCAACGGCGCGGGCAAGTCCACGCTGTTCAATCTGATCAGCGGGCGACTGCCGATCACCAGTGGCGAGATCCTGTTGAATGGCGAAGCCATCCATGGGATGACGCCTTACGAGATCAACCGCCGCGGCCTGGCCCGCAGCTTTCAGGTGTCCAACCTGTTCCCACGCTTGAGCGTGTTCGAGAACATCCGCTGCGCGGTGCTGTGGTCCATGGGTGAGCGTTACGCCTTCTGGCGTTTCCTTTCCAAGCTGGACGCGGTCAACCAGCGTGCGGAAGAGGTGCTGGACATGATCCGCCTGCGTCGCAAGCGCGACGTGCATGTCACCTCCCTGACCTACGCCGAGCAGCGTGCGCTGGAAGTGGGCGTGACCATCGCCGGCGGTGGCAATGTGATCCTGCTGGATGAGCCGACGGCCGGCATGAGCAAGTCGGAGACGGCGAACTTCGTGCGCATGATCCGTGAAGTCACGGAAGGCAAGACCTTGCTGACCGTGGAGCACGACATGGGTGTGGTGTTCGGGCTGGCCGACCGCATTGCGGTGCTGGTGTACGGCGAGGTGATCGCTTTTGATACGCCCGAGAACGTGCGGGCGAACGACCGCGTCAAAGAGGCGTATCTGGGCTCGGTGCTGGCCCAGAACCAGGCCGCCGAGGCAGGAGTCTGAGCATGCTGAACATTCAAAACCTGCACGCGTTTTACGGCAAGAGCCACATCCTCCATGGCGTCGACATGGAGGTCAAACCCGGCGAAATCGTCAGCCTGCTGGGCCGCAACGGCTCGGGGCGCTCCACCACCATCAAGGCCATCATGGGCCTGGTGGATGCACAAGGTTCTGTGAAGTGGAATGACCAGGAGCTGCTGGGGCACAAGACCTACGACATCGCGCGCCACGGCCTGGGCTATGTGCCCGAAAGCCGCGATGTGTTCCCCAAGCTGACCGTGGAGCAGAACCTGCTGCTGGGCCAGAAGGGGGGTAAGAAGCCCGGACGCTGGAGCCTGGACGACATGTACCAGATGTTCCCGCGCCTGAAGGAGCGCCAGCACACCGAGGCGGGCGTGATGTCGGGCGGTGAGCAGCAGATGCTCACGCTGTGTCGCACCCTGATGGGCGACCCGGACCTGATCATGATCGACGAGCCGACCGAAGGGCTGGCGCCGAAGATCGTGGAACTGGTGGGGGAGTACCTCAAGGAGCTGCAAAAGCGCGGCCTGGCTGTGCTGCTGGTGGAGCAGAAGCTCACGATCGCCCTGGACATCTCGCAGCGCTGCTACGTGATGGGCCACGGTGAGGTGGTGTTCCACGGCACCCCCGATGAGCTGCGGGCCGACCAGTACGTCCGCAAGGAGTGGCTGGAGGTCTGATTTTTGGTTCGCTTGGCGGAATTTGCGGACTTTGTGGCTTGGGACTTTCCCTGTGTTTGTGCAACACGGGGAGCAAGCTCTGCCACAATCTTCGGATATTCTTACAAGAACTCTTGTCAGAATGAGTTGTCTGGTCGCCAGGCAGAGCGTGGTCGCCGCGTGAGGTGGTGACGCGCGGCCTGGCATCCGTCTATCAACGTCCCGAGATCGCCATGAGCACCACCTACCAAGTCAACGGCGGCGTCGCCGTCATCACCCTGAACAACCCGCCCGTCAACGGCTTTGGTCACAGCACCCGTGCCGGGGTGTTTGAGGGTTTGAAGCAGGCTGAGGCTGATGCCAGCGTGCAGGCGGTGGTGATCATCGGTGGGGGCAAGGTGTTCTGCGGTGGCGCCGACATCCGTGAATTCGGCACCCCGGCGGCTTTTGCCGAGCCTGGTCTGCACGCCGTCATCGCGGCCATCGAAGCCAGCAGCAAGCCGGTCGTCGCCGCCATCCACGGGGTGGTGATGGGCGGTGGCCTGGAACTGGCCTTGGGTTGCCACTACCGCGTGATGGCCCCTGGCGTGCAGGTGGCCCTGCCGGAGGTGAACATCGGCCTGATCCCCGGTGGCGGTGGTACGCAACGTCTGCCGCGCGTGCTGCCGGTCGAGATGGCCTTGCAGATGGTCACGAGCGGTGCCTCGGTGCCCAGCGACAAGCTGGCCAAGGTGCCTGGCCAACAGCTGATTGCCAAGCTGATCGAGGGTGATTTGCTCGCCGGGGCGCAGGCCTTCGCGCTGGAGGTGGCTGCGGTGCGCCCGATGCCGCGCGTGCGGGATCTGCCCGCGCCGACGGTCGCCGATGCGGGCCTGTTCGACAAGGCTCGCGCCGACATGGCCAAGGCCCGCCGCGGTCTGGTGTCGCCCCAGCGCTGCATCGATGCCATCGAGATCGCCACGAAGGACGACATCGACACCGGCATCCAGAAAGAGCTGGAAATTTTCAAGGCCATCATGGTCGGCCCGCAGGCCAAGGCCATGCAGCACGCTTTCTTCGGTGAGCGCGCCGCCAGCAAGATCCCCGATGTGCCCGACAACACGCCCACCCGCGAGGTGAAGCAGGTGGCCGTGATTGGCGCCGGCACCATGGGCGGCGGCATCACCATGTGCTTCCTCAACGCCGGCATTCCGGTGAAGTTGCTGGAGATGAAGCAAGAGGCCATCGACCGTGGCGTGGGTGTGATCCGCAAGAACTACGAAGCCCAGGTGGCCAAGGGCAAGCTGGCCCAGGACAAGTACGAGCAGCGCATGAGCCTGCTCACCACCACCCTGAGCTACGACGACATCGCCCAGGCCGACATGGTCATCGAAGCCGTGTTCGAGAACATGGAGGTGAAGGCCCAGGTGTTCACGAAGCTGGATGCGGTGATGAAGCCCGGTGCCATCCTCGCGTCGAACACCTCGACACTGGACGTGGACAAGATCGCCGAAGTGACCAAGCGCCCGCAAGACGTGGTGGGCCTGCACTTCTTCAGCCCGGCCAACGTGATGCGCCTGCTGGAAGTGGTGCGCAGCAAGCACACGGCCAAGGACGTGATGGCGACCGTGATGCAGGTGGCCAAGAAAATCAAGAAGGTCGCTGTGGTGTCGGGCGTGTGCGATGGCTTCATCGGCAACCGCATGTTCGAACAGTACGTGCGCCAGAGCTTCCAGCTGGTGGAAGAGGGCGCCACGGTGCCGCAGGTGGACAAGGCGGCCGAGGCTTTCGGCTTTGCCATGGGCCCCTTCCGCGTGGGCGACCTGGCCGGCAATGACATCGGCTTTGCCATCCGCAAGCGCCGCCGTGTCGAGCAGCCTGATGTGGTCTACAGCCCGGTGGGCGACGCCATTTGCGAGCTGGGCCGCTTTGGCCAGAAGGTGGGCAAGGGCTGGTACGACTACGAAGCCGGCAAGCGCGACCCGATCCCTTCGGCCGAGGTGCAGGCTTGCATCGACAAGGTCCGTGCCGACAAAGGCATCACACCGCGCACCATCAGCGACGAGGAAATCGTCAACCGCCTGGTGCTGGCGATGGTCAACGAGGGCGCGCAGATCCTGGAAGAGGGCATCGCCTCCAAGGCCTCCGACATCGACATGGTCTACCTGACCGGCTACGGCTTCCCGCTGACCTGGGGGGGGCCGATGCTGTACGCCGACCTGATGGGCCTGCCCAAGGTGGTCGAGCTGATGAAGGGCTTCCAGGCACTGCCCGGCGCGGACCAGGCCTTCTGGACCCCGGCCCCGCTGCTGGCCCGTTTGGTGGCCGAAGGCAAGACCTTCAACGGCAAGGCCTGAGCAGCCCATGACATTCATGGCTCAGTTTGAGCAGCACTGAGCCCATCGTGAGGGTCTGCAAGGCGATGGCTGGGCAGACCTTTTTTTGACCGCCCCTGCACAGAGGTGTCTGACATGTCTCACATCGAAACCAATCAGAACGGCCACATCCTGGAAATCAAGGTCAACCGGCCTGAGAAGCACAACGCGCTCTCGCCCGAGATGTACCGTGATCTGGCCCGCGCCTATGGCGAACTCAGCCGCAACCCCGAGTTGCGCGTGGGCCTGCTGTACGGCGAGGGGGCGCACTTCAGCTCGGGTGTCGAGCTGGACAAGTGGGCGCCGATTTTCGGCAATGGCAAGGGTTTTGAGGTGGGCGAAGGCGAGATCGACCCCTTCGGCCTGCAGGCCCAGCGTCACACCAAGCCGGTGGTGATGGCGGTGCAGGGCAACTGCTTCACCTGGGGGGTGGAGATCATGCTCAACACCGAGATCCGCGTCGCGGCCTCGGACACGCGTTTTGCCATGCTGGAAGTCAAGCGCGGCATCTTCCCCTGTGGCGGTGCCACCTTGCGCCTGCCACGCCAGATGGGCTGGGGGGCGGCGCACCGCTACCTGCTGACGGGCGAATTCTGGTACGCCGAAGAAGCCCTGCGCACGGGCCTGGTCCAGGAGGTGGTGCCTCCCGGTGAGCAAGTCACCAAGGCCCGCGAGATCGCCACGCAAATTGCCAAGGCCGCGCCGCTGGGCGTGCAAGGCGTGCTCAAGTCCACCCGCATGGCGTGGAACGAGGGCGAGGCCGAAGCCGCCCGTCACCTGTTTGTGGACATGGTGCCCGTGATGCAGAGCGAGGATGCTGCCGAGGGCGTGGCGTCCTTCCTGCAGCGTCGCGAAGCCGTCTTCAAAGGACGCTGAGGCGCATCGTTTGAGCCTGCCTGTCAACCTGATCTGAACTGATTGTCATCATGACCCAACGCGCCACCCTCGACTTCCTGCTCTACGACTGGCTGAAGGCAGACGCCCTGTGCGAACGCCCCCGCCACGCCGAGCACAGCCGTGACACCTTCGACGCAGTGCTGGACCTGGGCGAGAAGATTGCCGCCGAGCAGTTCGCCCCTTTCAACCGCCTGACCGACCTGCAGGAGCCCGAGTTCGACGGCGAACGTGTGCACCTGCCGGCCGAGACTCCCAAGGCCCTGCAGGCCTTCATCGACTCGGGCCTGATGGCCGGCGCGCAGGACGCCGCGGTCGGTGGCATGCAGCTGCCCACCGTGGTCGAGATGGCCGCGATGAGCTTCTTCTTCAAGGCCAGCGTGTCCCTGGCGGGCTACCCCATGCTCACGCGTGGCAATGCCAACACCATCCTGGCGCATGGCACCCCCCAGCAAATCGAGGTCTTCGCCAAGCCCAGCTTTGAAGGCCGCACCTTCGGCACCATGTGCCTGAGCGAGCCGCAAGCCGGCTCCAGCCTGTCGGACATCGCCACCAAGGCCGTGCCCGACACCGGCAGCGAAGCCCACGGCGCCACGCCCTGGCAGCAGGACCCGCTGGGCCCACGCTTCCGGCTCAAGGGCAACAAGATGTGGATCTCGGGCGGCGAGCACGAGATGGGCGAGAACATCGTGCACCTGGTGCTGGCCAAGATCCCCGGCGAAGACGGCAAGACCATTCCCGGCGTGAAGGGCATCTCGCTCTTCATCGTGCCGCGCAAGCTGGTGCAGGCCGACGGCACCATCACCAACCAGCGCAACGACGTGTCGCTGGCCGGCCTCAACCACAAGTGCGGCTACCGCGGCACGGTCAACACCCTGCTGAACTTTGGCGAAGGCAAGTTCCCGGTGCACGGCCAGGCCGGCGCCGTGGGCTACCTGATCGGCAAGCCCGGTGAAGGCCTCAAGTGCATGTTCACGCTGATGAACGAGGCCCGCATTGGCGTGGGCCTGGGCGCGACCATGCTGGGCTACGCCGGCTTCGAAGCCTCGCTGGCTTACGCCAAGGACCGCCCGCAAGGCCGTGCCATGACCGCGGCGGGCAAGGACGCCAGTAGCCCGCAGATCCCCATCATCCAGCACACCGACGTCAAGCGCATGCTGATGATGCAAAAGACGGTCGCCGAAGGCGGCCTGGCGCTGGCGCTGCTGTGCGCCCAGCTGGTGGACGACGAACAGACCGGCAACGAGGCCGAAGCCGAGAAAGCCCGCCTGCTGCTGGAACTGCTCACTCCGATCGCCAAGAGCTGGCCCAGCGAATGGGCGCTGGAGGCCAACAGCCAGGCCATTCAGGTGCTGGGCGGCGCCGGCTACACCCGCGACTTCCCGGTCGAGCAGTACTGGCGTGACAACCGCCTCAACATGATCCACGAAGGCACCCACGGCATCCAGGGCATGGACCTGCTGGGCCGCAAGGTGGTGATGAACGGTGGCAAGGCCCTGGCCGTGCTGGCCGAGCGCATCAGCGAAACCATCCAGAAGGCTGGTCACATCGAAGGCCTGGCGCTGCACGCCAATGCCCTGGCCGGTGCACTGCAAAAGGTGGGCGCTGCCACCAAGGCGGCATGGAGCACGGGGCAGCCTGAAGAGGCTCTGGCCAACGCCACGCTGTACCTGCAGGCCTTCGGCCACACCGTGCTGGCCTGGATCTGGCTGGAGCTGGCCATTGCGGCGCAGGCTGCGCAGGCCAAGGGCACATGGGACCAAGGGCCTCTGGGCGCCGGTTTCCTGCAAGGCAAGCGTGCTGCGGCAGACTACTTCTTTGCCTACGAGTTGCCCAAGATCGATGCCTGGCTGGGCGTGGTCTCGCGCCGTGACCTGACCTGCGCGCAAGCCCAGGCCGACTGGTTCTGAGCGCACGGCTGAGCATCCACTCGGGGCGTTCCTCACCACCGAAAGCACCTCACCATGATCAAGCACATCGTCCTGTTCACCCTCAAAGACCCGGCCAACGCGCCCAAGGTCAAGGCTTTGCTCGACAGTTGCAAGGACATCGTTCCCGGCATCCGCGAGTTCGAGGTGGGCATCAAGACCGAGGGCCTGGAGGCCACGGCTGACGTGGTGCTGGTCTCCACCTTTGACGATGCGGCGGCCCTCGCGGCCTACCAGCCGCACCCCCACCACCAGGGCGTCGTCGCCCAGATCCGCGAGATGGCATCGGGCCGCCAAGTGCTCGATTACATCTGCTGATCAGCCCGTGCTGATTGGTTTCAGCCGGCCCTGACGACCGCCTCCTTCTTCACTGAAAGACACCGCATGAGCGAAGCCCGCACCATCCAGAACCTGTTCGACCTCACGGGCAAGAAGGCCCTCATCACTGGCGGCTCCCGTGGCCTGGGCCTGCAGATGGCGCAGGCCCTCGGCGAAGCCGGTGCCAAGGTCGTCATCAGCTCGCGCAAGGCGGCTGACCTGGAGCAGGCCGTCATGGCCCTGCAAGACCGCGGCATCGACGCTCGCTGGATCGCCGCCGACGCTGGCAAGCCCGAAGACATCCAGCGCCTCGCCGACGAGACCCTGGAGCGTGTGGGTGACGTCGACATCCTCGTCAACAACGCCGGTGCCAGCTGGGGTGCCCCCGCGCAGGACCATCCGCTGGACGCCTGGGACAAGGTGATGAACCTCAATGTGCGCGGCTACTTCCTGCTGTCGCAGGCCATTGCCAAAGCCAGCATGATCCCGCGCAAGCAGGGCCGCATCATCAACGTGGCCTCCATCGCCGGCCTGGGCGGTAACCCCGCTTTCATGCAGACCATCGCCTACAACACCAGCAAGGGTGCGGTGGTGAACTTCACCCGCGCGCTGGCCTGTGAATGGGGTCATCTGGGCATCCGCGTCAATGCCGTGGCCCCTGGCTTCTTCCCCAGCAAGATGACCGCCGGTCTCATCGGTGCGGTCGGCGAGGAGAACATGGCCAGCCATGCGCCCCTGGGTCGCTTGGGTGACGATGAAGACCTCAAGGGCGCCGTGCTGCTGTTTGCATCCGAAGCCGGCAAACACATCACCGGCCAGATCCTGGCGGTGGACGGGGGCGTCAGCGCCCTCGTGGGCTGAGTCGAGCGTCGCAAGAGCATGGCCATTCCTTTTGCTTTCCGCATCCCCTTCGTCGAGGGCATCGGCTGCGAGCTGCAACGCTTCGAAGGCGGCCAGGCCGAGATCACCTTGGCGCTCACTGAGAACCACACCAATTCGTTTGGGGTGGCTCACGGTGGGGTGATGATGACCCTGCTGGATGTGGCCATGGCGCACGCCGCCCGCAGCCTGCGCCTCGACGCCCAAGGGCAGAGCCCTGGTGCGGTCACCATCGAGATGAAGACCAGCTTCACCCGCCCCGGCGTCGGTCGCATCCGGGCCGTGGGCAGCGTGCTGCACAGCACCGCCACCCTGGTGTTCTGCGAAGGCAAGATCTTTGATGAACAAGACCGCCTGTGCGCCCACGCCACCGGCACCTTCAAGTACCTGAGAGACATCCCCAAGGGGCGTCCCACATCGGGCTCAGCCGCTGAGCCCCATCTGGCCGGCCCCGGCTCCGATTGATCCGTTCTCCCGTTTTCACACCTGAAAGGTCCATGTCATGAGCCTCGTCAACGAACAGATCCTGCTGGTGTCGCGCCCGCAGGGAGAAGCCACGGTCGACAACTTCAAGCTGGTGAACACACCGCTGCCCACCGCCGAGCAACTGGCGGATGGCCAGGTGCTGGTGCGCCACCACTACCTCTCGCTTGACCCCTACATGCGCGGCCGCATGAACGACAGCAAGAGCTACGCTGAGCCGCAGCCCCTGAACACCGTGATGTTGGGCGGCACCGTGGGCGAGGTCCTGCTCAGCAAGCACCCCAAGTTTGCCGTGGGCGACAAAGTGCTGGGCATGGGCGGCTGGCAAACCCACAGCGTGATCGACGCCAACCAGCGTGGCGCGCTCACCAAGGTGGACACCACCCACATCCCCTTGTCGGCCTACCTGGGCTCGGTGGGCATGCCGGGCGTGACCGCCTGGTACGGTCTGGTCAAGATCATCGCGCCCAAGGCCGGTGAAACCGTGGTGGTCAGCGCCGCCAGTGGTGCGGTGGGCAGCGTCGTCGGTCAGCTGGCCAAGGCCCGTGGTTGCCGCGTGGTGGGCGTGGCCGGTGGCGCCGACAAGTGCGATTACGTGGTCAAGGAACTGGGCTTTGACGCCTGCGTCGACTACAAGGCCAACCCCGATCCCAAGAGTTTCTACAAGGCCTTGAAAGACGCGACGCCCAACGGCATCGACGGCTACTTCGAAAACGTGGGCGGCATGATTTTGGACGCCGTGCTACTGCGCATGAACGCCTTCGGTCGCATCGCCATGTGCGGGATGATCGCTGGCTACAACGGCGAGCCCACCCCGATGCAGAACCCGGCGCTGATCCTCGTCAACCGGCTCAAAGTCGAGGGCTTTATTGTGAGCGAACACCCCGAAGTGTGGCCCGATGCCGTCAAGGAATTGGGCACCATGGTCGCCACCGGCCAGATGAAGTTCCGCGAGTCCGTTGCGCAAGGCATTGCCAGCGCGCCCGACGCCTTCCTGGGCCTGCTCAAGGGCAAGAATTTCGGCAAGCAACTGGTCAAACTGATCTGACACCTAAAACAGGAAACAACACAACATGTCGCAACTGAAACTGCAAGCAGGCCAGACGGCCGTCATCACCGGCGCCGCCAGCGGCTTTGGCCTGGAACTGGCTCGCCTGGGCGCCCAGAAGGGCCTCAACCTCGTGCTCACTGACGTGCAGCAAGAAGCCCTGGACAAGGTGGTGGCCGAGCTGACGGAGGCTGGTGCCAAGGTGGCCGCTCTGCGCGGTGACGTCTCTCGCGGTGAAGACATCCAGGCTTTGGCCGACTTGTGCCTGGAGCGTTTTGGCGTCCCCCACATCGTCATCAACAACGCCGGTGTGGCCTACGGTGGCCTGATCTGGGAAGCCGGTCCGCGTGACTGGGAATGGGTGCTGGGTGTGAACCTCTGGGGCGTCATCCACGGTGTGCGCATCTTCACGCCGCTGATGTTGGCCGAAGCCCGCAAGAACCCCGCCTACCAGGGCCACATCGTCAACGTCGCGTCGATGGCCGGCATGCTGAACTCGCCCAACCTGGGCGTGTACAACGTCAGCAAGCACGCGGTGGTGAGCTTGTCCGAGACCCTGTATCAGGACCTGGCTCTGGTGACCGAGCAGGTGCACGCTTCGGTGCTGTGCCCGTACTTCGTGCCCACCGGCATCCACCAGTCGCACCGCAATCGCCCCGCCGAGCTGCGCACCGACGCCAAGCCGACCGCCAGCCAGCTGATCGGCCAGGCCATGAGCGCCAAGGCCGTGACGTCGGGCAAGGTGACCGCCGCCGACACCGCTGCACTGGTGTACGACGCCATTGAAGCGGGCAAGTTCTACATCTACACCCACCCCAAATCGATTGGCATGGTGCAAGTGCGCCTGGAAGACGTCATGCAGGCCCGCAACCCGACCGACCCCTTTGCGGGCAAGCCTGAGATTGGCGATCAGCTCAAGACCGCCTTGCGCGAAGCCCTCGCCAAAGAGGACTGAGGCGCGTGACGACCTGGTCGGCCGATGTGGTCGATCAGGTCACTCAGACGCTGCGGGCATCCTGTTCACGGTGACGTGACAGCACGGCCCCTCGGCCCGCAAAGCGCTTGACCAACTGCTCCACGCAGTACACCGAGCGGTGTTGACCGCCGGTGCAGCCCATGGCCACGGTCACATAGCTGCGCTGATCGCTCTCCAACGTGGGCAGCCAGCGCAACAAGAACGCCTCGATCTGTGCCAACAGCTCTGCGGACTCCGGTTGCGCGTCCAGATAGTCGATTACCGGTTGATCGCGCCCGGTCAGCGGCTTGAGCTCCTTCAGGTAGAAGGGGTTGGGCAGCATGCGCACGTCAAAGACGAAGTCGGCGTCCATCGGCACGCCGTGCTTGTACGCAAACGATTCGAACACCAGGGTCAGGCCGGCGGGCTCCGCACCGACGATGTGACGCACCCAGGTGCGCAGCTGCGCTGGTCGCAGCAGACTGGTGTCGATCACGGTGGACACTTCGCGCAAAGGACCCAGCAGTTCGCGCTCCATGGTGATCGTGTCGATCAGGGCATGCGTGGCGGCTTCGGCGCCGGCGGTCTCATGGTCACTGGCGCGTCGGCGCGGGGTGTCTGTGGCAGGCTGGGGCCGCAGCTTCAACAAGGGGTGAGGGCGGCGTGTTTCCGAGAAGCGGCGCACCAGCGTGTCGGTGCTGGCATCCAGAAACACCGAGCGCACCTTCAGACCCTCTTGCCGCAGGGTGTCAAGCACGGGCTTGAGGTGAGGCAGCGAGTCCACACTGCGCGCGTCCATGGCCACCGCAATGCGGCGTTTCAGCTCAGGCGGGCGCTGCACTTCCAGATCGACCAGACCGCGCAGCAATTCCGGCGGCAGGTTGTCCACGCAGAAGTAGCCTGCGTCCTCCAGCGCGTTGAGCGCCACGGATTTGCCCGAGCCGGAAATGCCGGTCAGCAACACGATGTCGAGCTGGCTCATGCGGCTTCCTTGCGTTTGCGGGGGGCTTTGCCGGTGGCAGGCGCGGTCTCGGCATCCTGGGTGTCGTGCGCGTATGCGGTGGCGAGCATGGCCTGCGCATGTGCCCGGCTGGTGTCGGTGATCTGCCCCCCCAGCATGCGCGCGATCTCGGTGGCGCGCACCTCGTCGCGCACTTCACGGATGTCGCTGGTGGTCTGCCCGTCGTGCACCGCTTTGGCCACGACCAGATGCTGGTGCGCACAGGCGGCGACCTGGGCCAGGTGGGTCACGGCCAGCACCTGACGGTCACGACCCAGGCGCTGCATCAGGCGGCCCACGGTGTCGGCCACGGCGCCGCCCACACCCGAGTCGATCTCGTCGAAGATGAGGGTGCCGACCTGGCTGCGCTCGTCGCTGCGCTGCGAGGTGGTGACGGCAATGGCCAGCGCCAGACGCGACAGTTCGCCGCCCGAAGCCACCTTGCCCAGTGGGCGCGGCGTGCTGCCGGCATGCCCAGCCACCAGGAACTCGATGTTCTCCAGACCATAGGCCTGGGGCTCGGTTTGTGCGCTCAGAGCCACCTCGAAGCGGCCACCCTTCATGCCCAGCTCCTGCATGGCCTCCGTCACGGCCTGCGACAAAGCGGGGGCGGCGGCGCTACGCTGGCGGCTCACGGTGTGGGCCACCTTCTGCCAGGCCTGATGAGCGGCCTGGGCTTCGCGCTCCAGCTTGTCCAGGTCGGTGGCAGCGTCCAGCTGGGCCAGCTCCTCGCGCCAGCTTTGCAGCAACTCGGGCAGCTCGGGTGCGGGGCGACGGTAGCGGCGGGCCAGGCTCATCCACATCGACATGCGGTTGTCGAGCTCAGCCAGGCGATCGGGGTCCAGCTCCGTGTGGTGCAAAGCGCTGTTGAGGCTGCGTGCCGCATCCTGCAACTGGGCCTGGGCCTCGCGCAGCACTTCCAGCGCGTTACCCAGGTTCGGCTCCACCGAGGCCACGTCTTCCAGCGCGTCAATGGCGCGGGTGGTCAGGCTGTCGGCACTCTCGTCGGCTTCCGAGATGGCATCCAGAGCCAGACGGGCCGCGTCCAGAATGGCCTGGCCGTGGCTCAGACGGCTGTGTTCGGCGTTCAGCGTGTCCCACTCGTCGGCCAGCGGGTTGAGCTTGTCCAGCTCACCGATCTGCCATTGCAGGCGCTCGCGTTCACGCTCCAGATCGGCCTGTTGGCTGCGCGCTTCGTCCAGGCGGCGGGCGGCCTCGCGGCGTGCCACCCAGGCAGCTTGCAGCGCCTCGCTGTCCACACCCGCTTGCGCATCGACCAGTGCACGCACGGCGTCGGCGCGGGTCAGGCTTTGCCAGGCGTGCTGGCCGTGGATGTCGACCAGGTACTCGCCCAACTCGCGCAACTGCGTGGCCGTGGCGGGGGAGCCATTGATCCACGCACGGCTCTTGCCCTGAGCGTCCACCACACGGCGCAGCAACAGCGGTGCGCCAAGCTCCAGGTTGTCGAAGCCGGCTTCTTCCAGCCAGGGCGTCAGCAGGGCGGTGAGTTGGGCCGAGGGCTCGAATTCGGCGGTGATGTCGGCACGTGCCGCGCCTTCGCGCACCACGCCGGCGTCACCCCGGCTGCCCAAGGCGAGTTGCAAGGCGTCGATCAGGATGGACTTGCCCGCACCGGTCTCGCCTGTCAGCGCGGTGAAGCCGCCGCTCAGGTCCACTTCCAGACTGGTCACGATGACGAAATCACGCAGGGTCAGGCGACGCAGCATGGTGTCAACTCACTCCTTCATTCCAGCGCAGTTTGCGGCGCAGGGTCGCGTAGTAGCTCCAGCCCTTGGGGTGCAGGAAGCGCACGTGGTGGTCCGAGCGTCGCACGATCACGCGGTCGCCGTGCAGCAGGCTGGCGAGGCTTTGCATGTCGAAGTTCATGCCTGCATCCTTGCCGGCCACGATCTCGATGGTGATGGTCACGTCGTCCGACACTACCAGCGGGCGGTTGGACAGCGTGTGCGAGGCAATGGGCACAATCACCCAGCCACCCACACCGGGGTGCATGATGGGGCCGCCCGCCGACATCGCATACGCGGTCGAGCCGGTGGGCGAGGACACCAGCAGACCGTCGGCGCGGTAGTTGGCGACGAACTGGCCATCGATCTCGGCGCGCAGCTCGACCATGCTGGCGGTGGCGCCACGGCTCACCAGCACCTCGTTGATGGCAAAGCCTTCGTAGATGGTCTCAAAACCGTCGCCGCGGATGGGGCGCAGCACGGCGCCTGCGAGCATGGCGCGGCTTTCTTCTTCGTACTCACCGCGCAGCATCAGCGGCAGCGTGGTGCCCACGTCTTTGAGCGGCAGGTCGGTGATGAAGCCCAGGCGGCCGTGGTTGATGCCGATCAGCGGGATGTTGAAGGGCGCCAGTTCACGGGCGATGGCCAGCATCGTGCCGTCGCCGCCGAGCACCACGGCCACGTCGCACTGCTGGCCGATCTCCTTGATCGTCAGCGCTGGGTATTCCGTCATCCCGGTGTTGAAAGCGGTTTCGCTTTCCAGAGACACATCCACCCCCGCGCGGGCCAACAAATGCGCGACATCCTCCAGGATCGGGCGGATGCCGCGGGCCTGGTATTTGCCTACCAGGGCAGCGTGACGGAAACGGCAGGAAGACGGACTCGACATGCGAGGAATTACACCACAGCGAATGTGTCAAATTAGGTCATTCCCCCGGCGGGTGGGCGGCAAAAACCCGGGCCAGAAACTAGAATGAAGAACCCATGCTGGATGACCGTGCGAAGATCCTGTTGAAAGCGCTTGTAGAGCGCTACATTGCCGATGGCCAACCTGTTGGCTCTCGCACGCTGTCGCGCGCGTCGGGTCTGGACTTGTCGGCCGCGACCATCCGCAACGTGATGGCCGACCTGGAGGACCTGGGCCTGATCGTCAGCCCCCACACCTCGGCCGGTCGCGTGCCCACGCCCAAGGGCTATCGCCTGTTCGTGGACACCATGCTGACCGCCCGTCCGCAAGGCTTGGCCGAACTGGCCAGCGAGGCCCGCGGGCAACTGCAGCCAGATCAACCACAGCGCGTGATCGCCAACGCCGCGAACATCCTGTCCAGCCTGTCGCAGTTCGTGGGCGTGGTCACGGCGCCGCGCAAGGCTTCGGTCTTCCGCCACATCGAGTTTTTGCGCCTGGGTGATAAGCGCGTGCTGGTCATCCTGGTCTCGCCCGATGGTGACGTGCAAAACCGCGTCATCTTCACCGCCGAAGATTTCAGCCAGTCGCAACTGGTCGAGGCCAGCAACATCCTCACCAGCCATTACTCGGGTCTGACGATCGACGAAATGCGCGAGCGCCTGCGTTCAGAGGTCGATCAGTTGCGCGGTGACATTGCCACGCTGATGCAGGCGGCGGTGCAGGCTGGCGGCGAGGCCCTGGCCGAAAGCAGCGACCAACTGGTGCTGTCCGGCGAGCGCAACCTGCTGACGGTGGAAGACTTCTCGCACGACCTGGGCTCGCTGCGCCGCATGTTCGACCTGTTCGAGCAGAAGACGCAGCTGATGCGCCTGCTCGACGGCTCCAGCCGTGCCGATGGCGTGCGCATCTACATTGGCGGCGAAAGCCAGGTGGTACCGTTCGAGGAGTTGTCGGTGGTGTCGGCGCCGTACGAGATCAACGGCCAGGTGGTCGGCACGCTGGGCGTGATCGGTCCCACCCGCATGGCCTACGACCGCATGATCGAGATCGTGGACATCACCTCGCGCCTGGTCAGCAACGCGCTGAGCCAGAAGTGAGTGTCAGTCCCACCCTCGGCTGAGGGGGGTGTGAGGTGGCCGCGCGCCCTAAGCTGCGGGACATGACTGCTCAAACTGTTCTTTCTCGCCCTGTTCAGCGCGGTGGGGCCTGGCGCCGGGTCCTGTGGACCTTGGCTGGGGTCTCTGCTTTGCTGGTGGGGGGCGCCGCGCTCATCAGCGCACAAGATGATCGCTTGCCTGTGCCGGCAAACTGGCCCGACATGGGCGCCACCTTGCCCGCGGCGCAACCGCCCAAGGGTCTTGCGTTCTCCGTTTTGCCCACGGCCGCCTCGAATGGCGGGTCAGAGGCGCTGGTGGTGGGCGGGGGCTCTTGGCTGACCTATCGCCGCCCAGTGCAGGTGGCCGTGCTGGTGAACCATCCGCAGGCGGCGTTCCTGTTTGACACCGGTTTGGGGCGTGAACATGCGGCCCAGTTTGCGGTCAACGGGGTGGCGCACCAACTGCTTCTGGGCTACGGGGAGGTGAGGCCGGCGGCGGATCAGCTGGCGGCGGCTGGATGGCCGGTGTCACGCATCCGCATGATCGTGCCTTCGCACATGCACTGGGACCACGTCAGTGGTCTGGTGGACTTCCCCGATGCCGAGGTGTGGGTGACCCCACAAGAGCAGACTCAGGCTGAGCATGGTGGGCCGCCGGCGTTCTTGCGCTCGCAATTCGAGACGGTCAAACGCTGGCGTTCGCTGCAATTCACCGATGGGCCCTATGTCGGGTTCGAGCGCAGCTTGGACATGTTCAAGGATGGTTCGGTGGTGTTGGTGCCTTTGACCGGGCACACGGCCGGCCACACTGGTATGTTCCTGAACCTGCCCTCGGGCAAGCGCTATTTCTTCACCGGGGATGTGACCTGGACGAAGGAGGGCATCGACTGGCCTGCAGACCGCTCCAAGGTGCTGCGCCGCATGGTGCATCTGGACCATGACGAGGCCATGAACCAGGCTGCGATCGTGCGTTTGCATGGCATTCAGCGGCACTTTCCGGGCTTGAAGCTGGTGCCAGCCCATGATGAGAACGTCATGAAGACCCTGCCGCAGTTCCCGGCGTTTGAAGGGTAAGGCGTGAGCAGACTTCGCTCTACAATCGCCGCTTCCTTGTTGTGCAAGGCAGGGGGCCGTTAGCTCAGTTGGTCAGAGCAGAGGACTCATAATCCTGTGGAGTCTGCCAGGGGCTAAATCCCAGGACCCCTTTATTCATCGAGGTTGGCGAGCGATTGGTGTGTCACCATCAGCCTCCGAAAAGTACCCAAAGGTACAAATTCGGTACAGTGCTAAGAGACGACCCATCAAGAGCCTCGAATGCCAACCATCGTCAAGACACCATCAGGGACCTGGAAAGCCGTCATCCGCAAAACCGGCTTCCCCACAACCAGCAAGACATTCCGCCTCAAGCGTGACGCTGAGGATTGGGCGCGCTCCACCGAAGATGAGATGGTGCGCGGCATGTACGTCAAGCGAAGCCAGGCCGAGAAGATGCTCTTCTCGGACGCCATGAATCGCTACTTGCGCGAAGTGACGATCCACAAGCGCCCGTACACCCAGCAGGGCGAGAAGCCCCGAGCGGCTACCCTCAAAGCTCACTTTGGCGCCTACGCCCTGGCAGGCATCACATCAGAGCTGGTGGCCAAGTACCGGGACGACCGCCTGGCAGGCGCTGACCGCAAGGACGCCAAAGGCAATCCCATGCCGCTCCAACCCAACACGGTGCGCCTAGAGCTAGCCTTGCTCGGTCACCTGTTCACCGTGGCAATCAAGGAGTGGGGCGTGGGTCTGGTTTACAACCCAGTGCTCAACGTTCGCCGCCCATCGCCGGGTGCGGGTCGCAATCGCCGCCTGAGCCCCACGGAAGAGCAGCGCTTGATGCAGCTGATCGACCAGTACTCGAACCCCATGCTGCGTTGGATTGTTCGAATTGCCATTGAAACCGGCATGCGCTCTTCTGAGATCACCTCCCTGAAGGTGGAGCAGGTCGACCTGGTCAGGCGTGTGGTGGCTCTCAAGCACACCAAGAACACCATGCCACGGACGGTGCCGCTCAGCCTCAAGGCGTCAGCCTTGTTTCAGGAGGCTTTGGACAACCCGCTGCGCCCCAAGAAGGAAACCCACCTGGTGTTCTTTGGAGAGCCAGGCAAGGATGGCAAGCGCCGTCCGTACAACTTCAACAAGGCGTGGCTGGAGATCAAGGCGAAGGCTGGGATGTCTGATCTGCACTTCCACGATTTGCGACACGAGGCAGTGAGCCGATTTGTTGAAGCGGGCCTCAGCGACCAGGAGGTGTCTGCCATCAGCGGGCACAAGTCGATGCAGATGCTCAAGCGATATACCCACCTCCGGGCGGAGGATCTGGTGGCCAAGTTGGATCGCCTGTCTGAGGTGAAGTAACTGCGTGATGAGGGGGCCACCTCCTCGAACTGGCCAGGTCGCGGATTGCGGCGGGCCGCTTCGGGGCAGTCCCGGCCGGTCACTCACGTATGGACTGACGTGCCACAAACGACTCGAATCTGCTCCGTGGTGCGGCGCCCCACCGGATCTCCTCGGCTTGCTTGAGCTTGGGAACGATCGTTGACAACGCTAACCGTACCGCGCGGTCTGTGATTCCAAGTCTGGCTGCCGTCTGTTGGCTATTCAGCCCCTGCTTCTTAAAAGCCCAGCACTGCGCAGGTGTGCCACGAAGCCTGCTGTGCACGAGTGCGTAGGCCGCCCGCCTGACGTCTTCCGGGTGTGCGGTTACGGGGGCAATGTGTAGTTCCCAACCTGAGGGTGTTTCCAAGTCCGAAACGAATTTGAACTTGGAGTCACACAGTGCAAGCTTCAGGCGCCCGATTTGCTCGATCTCTGCCAAAAATGCGGATCTGAACTTGATGTCACGGCGGTAGTTCGAAGTGGCTGACTGGGGGTTGTGCTCCTCACAAAAGCGTCTGCTGACGCTCAGCTTGCGGTTGTCTGCGTCGCGCAGGTCACCTTTCATGGCGATCTCGGTTCGCCGCCAGCACAGCTCGCAGTAATCCTCATGCTTGCCCGGTGGCGCCAGGCAGATACGCCCGTTCGGCCCTCCTGTGTGGACGGGACGCCTGGTGCTGATCGTGTCAATCAGACTCATCACCGAATCCAACGTGCTGCAGAACCTATCGCATGCCTTGTTTGTCGGATCTTCGCCATGGCGTTGTGCGCTGTGGACTGCCTGTCTGATGCGCGAACGCCATTGTTCTGCACGACCAATGGCTGTGCTGAGCGTCGTGCCGCCTTGGATCGGCTTATCCCCAACGGGCGATTGAAGCCATGCCCTTGAAGGCAAAAAGCCCTGCAGCAGGCCCCGATCCCAACGCCCTCGATACGACGTCAAAACCCGAGCCACCTCGGCATCGACCTCAAGCTTCAGAAGTGTCGAAATTGCATGGCGACGAGATGTCACCGAGTGCTGGTCCGTGATTAGAGACAGGCAGCGCCGGATGACCATCGCGACGCGTTGATCCGTACCGCGAAAGATGACTGGTTCGATGGGCAGCACGGAGCGATCAATCCCGGAAGTTTTTGTTCATAAAAATCAGACCATTCATTGTCTCCTCATCCGTAATCTTGCGCAATCTTCAGTGTTGATTGCGGAGAAATACGAATGACCACGGAACAAGCGCTTGTTGAAAAGTACGGCCCCTTGATGACCCTGCTGCAGGTCGCAGAACTGTTGGACCGTAGCCCAGAAGGGCTGCGCATCACGATCCGTGGCAGCAACGCATTGGGACGCCAGCTGATGCAGGCCCGCGTCAAGATCGGGCGTCGTGTTCATTTCAAAGCCGGCCTCATCGCCAGGTTGGTCGACTGCGGTTCGATTGATGGGTCTGCAGCCTGATCGCCTTCACCGCTGGTATCAATGTCCAAGGCGATGTGGCCGGAACCATGGCCTGAGCAAGCACGCGGAGTGCCGAATGTGGCGCTGCGTTCTGCCTTGTTCGGTGTCTTTGGCAAGGGTGCGCGTCGGTACCTGGAGCAGGTACAGGTGGCAACCACAGGCGATGCCCAGATCCTCTATACGGGTCAGCGACTGGATCAGGGTGATCTGGATGTTTGGGAGGCCATCTTGCATCTCGCTCGGCGCCAGCCATTGGGTGCGCAATGTGAATTCACGGCCTACCAACTGCTGCGGCTGATCTGCAAGACGGATACCGGAGGCAATCGCCGCACCCTGCACAGAAGAATCCTTCGACTTAAGGCCACTGCGCTTGAGATGTCCTGCAATGTGCAGGGGCGACGCGTGACCTACATCGGCAGTCTGATCCACGACGCGATCCAGGACGAGCGAACCAAGCGGTATGTGGTTGTGATCAACGTCGCCTGGCGGCCTTTCTTTGAGGCTGCGCACTTCACCTACATCGACTGGGTGATCCGCAATGAACTGGACGGCAAGCCACTGGCGCAATGGCTGCACGGGTTCTATTCGACTCACGATCAACCGTATCCCCTGACGGTGCAGTTTCTGCACAAGCTGTCTGGCAGTGATGCGGCGTGCATGCGCAGCTTCCGGCAACTGTTGAAGCACGCGGCATCAGAGTGGGCTCACGCATCCGCCAGGCATGGCAGCCAGGTCGACGTGAACCTGTTGGGTGATGTCCTGCATGTTCGACATGGCCCCAGGCGGTGGCGGCGCCAGCATCGATGCGAGAACACAGTGGAGCTATTTCCCGCCGAGCCGGCCTTGATGCAGCTGCCTTGATACCGTCACAGCGCCTTCCACACCTTGTCCACAGTACCGTCACGACGCATGCAGCCTACCGTCACAGCGCATACGCTTTACCGTCACAGCGCCTACATTGTCCACAGGCAAAAGTGGGTAAAAGTCCTTTTGAATCATGGCATTGCGAGCATCGAGGGGAGGTGTCTAATCTTCTTTAATCTCTTTCTAATCTTAGTAAGAGGCGTGGCCCTGTGGATAACTCGTCGATGCCCTGCCTTGCTCACCTCGTCTGTCAGCTTCGCGCGCCATGGCGTAGCCACCCTGACCACTTGAACCCCATCCCGGTTTCTGGTCTTGATGGTGTGGGGTGGCGATGCCGTAATCCACCGAGAACCGAACAGGCACTTGTATCCATCGAAGCGACCCATTTCGGCAGGCCGCAAGCAGTCATGAAGTCACCAATAGCAGTTGCAGTCCCCGGCTCGTACCAAATGTGCCCCTGCGATGCCCTGTTCATGGCCTAGGTGCGTCTCGATGACGTCCTATTGATGCACTGTATGTGACCCATTATTGGCCCAATTCTGTACCGATCGTGTCCCGTTCAGCCAAGCAATGGTGGGCCAGCGAGAGAGCCTTGGAGGCTAGGGCAGGATAGGTCTTCGGGCCGCTTTTGTCATACACCTTGCTGACATTCAAGGATTTTGATGTCAGGAATAGGGCCTTCCCCAAACTTTTCCCTTGCCCTGCATGCACCTATGACCGACCCTGAACAGACTCAGAGCAAACCCCGAAGGCGAGTTCTCCAAGCGCGCGTTGATGATGCAACCGAGGCGGACTTTGCTGCCCTCGCCGCGAAGCGCGGCACGTCACCATCCGAGCTTCTGAGGGCCATCGTTGCCCGGGAGCTGGCGGGCGGAAGCTGTCAGCCCGAAGACATCGAAGCCGATCCTGAAAATGCAGAATTGCGACGCATGACGATTCGTGTGCCGTCGTTTGTGCATCAGGCCGTGTGTGGGAGAGCCGCCGTGTGTGGCATGAAGCCCAGTAAGTGGGTGTCGGCATTGGTTCAATCAAATGTCACCCGTATGCCTGTCTTCGCAGATAAAGAGCTGTGGGTGCTAGAGGTCACAAACAGAGAGCTGTTTTCCATTGGGCTGAACATCAACCAGATGGCGCGCGTTCTCAACGGGGCACATTTCAAAACAGAGCAGCTCAGAATCGAGAAGCTGGCCGAGCTTGCCGCTTACATCCGTAAGACAAGAGACGCAATTCGAGGACTTATCAGGGCGAGCCGGGGCGTGTGGAGGGTTGACGCGTGAGCGCCTCGTGTCATGATTGAAACGGAGCAAACACAACCGGGTGTATGGCCTTGTGGCCGCGCATGCTGATTGAACGATCACAGGTGAATGCGATGCAGAAGTGGACCCAGGACCAGGCCGTGGCTTTTGAGTGCGCCCGTGAGTGCATCGTCGAGCTCATGGCTATCTGCAGCGCAGAGCTTGGCGACTTGGCTGGTCAAGCCGATGTCTGCGCCGAGCGTGTTGACCGTCAGGAACGGCGTTTGGCGGACCTTGCTGCAGAACTGCGCCACTTGCATCTTGCTGACACCGACAGCATCGAGCGCATCCGTCGGGATTACGGCCGGCAGGTGCGTGAGTACCGCGCCGAGGCACTTACGCAGGGCTAGGCCCCTCGTTCAACTCGCTTGCGACCTCACGTTGCCGAAAAATGGTTTCGATGGTCGCAGGCGTGGACTTGAGCGGTGTCGTTCGGTTGACCAGCTCCAGCGCGATTTCGATGCGGAAGTCGTTCATGTAGCCCATCAGGTCGTCGTAAGGGATGACCTCACCTGTTCGCCCCTGACCTCTCAGCAGGTGAAGAACTAGCGCCAACGGGGCGGCCAGATAGTCTTCACGTGAGCCGTCTCCCTCCAACTCCTCAAATCCGCAAGCCAGGTCGCGCGCGATGCAGTGGAGCCATTGCTCGCTCAGGTTGATTGGGAGTGCGGCCTCTGGGGCGTGTGCGAGCACGTCTTGAGCAAGTCTCGCCAGGTCAGAGGTGGGTAAGGGTGTGCTGTGCATGTGCGGCCTGTTGGTGAAGGAATGAGGTTGACCGGCCTTCCGCTGAGATGCATATATGCCGTGGCCAAGAACATAGCACTGTCGGCATCCTCGCCGCGTGTCTCAGCCAGTCCCCCCCTCACGAAAGATACCCTCGCCGGTTAGGCGAGCAACTTCGTTCGAGCCCCTGGCTGCAGCGGCTTTTGGCGAGGTGATTCGAGCGGAACGCTTGAGGCAGGCCATCGCCCAGGATCAGTTCGCCTTGATGGCGAATGTCGATCGCTCGTACTACGGCAAGCTTGAACGAGGAGAGCGCCAGCCTTCACTGGCGCTGATGCTGCGCATTGCGGGTGGCCTTGGCTTGCCTGCATCGGAGATCCTGGCGCGAGTCGAACGCCTGCTGACAACGAAAGCCTAGGCTGGGTCCTCAGCGTTTTCGCGCAAGCGAAACGCGGGGAGGCATGTTTTGGGCAATGTAGAATCCGGGCCGAGTGGGCCGTTAGCTCAGTTGGTCAGAGCAGAGGACTCATAGCGAAAGTTGTGCACCACCCAGGGAAACCGGGTGTGTGAATGGCGTCAAATTCGGTGAAACCTGACGGCCGCAAGGCACAAGGCAATGCCGAGCCAAGCCCGAATCATCGGGAAGGTGTAGAGACTAGACGGCGCCCGCCTTCAGGCTTTTTGGCCCATGGCGAAGGCATAGTCCAGGGAGTCCAGAAATGGGCGCAAACCGGAATCCTTTGGTCGTTGGTTCAAGTCCAACACGGCCTACCACTCCTCAATGTTTGATTTTTATGTCAAAAAAATATGCGTCACTGCATAATTTTGATATAAATATCAAATGCAAACCCTCCAAGAGCTAGGTGAAGCCGTTGCAGAGCGTCGCAAGGCGCTGAAGCTGCGCCAGCAGGTGGTCGCCGAGCAGGCGGGCATCACACCCGAATCCCTGTCCCGTTTCGAACGGGGGCGCGGAGCCGAGTTCGGCGCCCGCAAGCTGCTGGCTGTATTGGCCGTGTTGGGCATGGAGCTCAACATCATCCCCACGGGGCAAGCGGGCACGCTCGACGAACTGCGCCGTGAGCGCAACCAAGCATGAAGCTCTCGGTCTACGTCATGGGCCGCGATGTGGCCGTGCTGGAGCAATCGGGCGACTTCAAGAGCATCCTGAGCTATCACGCCAGCACTGCACCTGACGACTTTGTATCCCTGACGATGCCGGTGCGGACCGAGTCCTACGTGTGGGATGACCAACTGCCGCCCATGTTGCAGATGAATCTGCCAGAGGGCTACCTGTTGCAGGTGCTGCAAGAGCAGTTTGGTCCGCACATTGGCGCAAGCCCTATCGCCTTGCTGTCCGTCATCGGGCGCAACATGGTCGGTCGCATCCAGGTCGCTGCCACAGGGGCGGAGCTGAACCAACCGGCCAAGCCCATTGAGGTGGCTGCACTGCTCAAGGGAGACAACTCTGAAGAGGCCTTTGCCAACCTGGTTCGCCAGCACGCCACCAGCGGCGTGTCTGGCGTGGTCCCAAAGTTCCTGGACGAGGCGGAGGAGACACCACCGCTGCCGGGTTCGCCATTGGCCGCGCACAAGAAGGCCAGTTTGATCACAAGACGGCACATCATCAAGGGCTCCAGCAAGCAGCTACCCTATGTGGCGCTGAACGAGCACCTGTGCATGCAAGTGGCATCAAGGGTCATGCCCACGGCCAAGACCGACGTGTCAGACGACGGGCAGGCCCTGGTTGTGCATCGCTTCGATGTGGACGAACAGGGCCAGCCGTATTGGGGCATGGAAGACTTTTGCTCACTGCTGGGCTTGAGGCCTGCCGCAAAGTACGACACCACCTGGGAGCGCATTGCCAAGGCTGTGCGTGACCACGTGCCGGTAGAGCGCAGGTTAGACACCTTCCGACAACTGGCCACCACCTTGCTGCTGACCTATGCCTTACGCAACGCCGATTGCCATGCCAAGAACCTGGCGCTGCTGTACACAAGCCGGGCTGATGTGCACCTCTCGCCTGCCTACGACATGCTGACCACCAGCGTGTATGTAGGCTTTCAGCACAACCCACCTGGCATTGAGTTCATGGGCAAGAAGACTTGGACACCAGGCAAGAACCTGCAGAAGTTCATCGCGGCCAACTTTGGCATTCAGCCCAGAGAGCAGGCCCAGATGGTCGAGGCGATCAGTGATTCCGTGGCCGATGTGGGGTCGAAGGTCCGTGAGGCCATGGTGCGGCATAGCGGGTTCAATGACATCGGCAAGCGCATGTTGATGGCTTGGGCCGAGGGCGTGCAGGGGTTACGAGATCAACGTGTCTATGCAGTAGGTGATTGGCGACCAGGTGATGCATTTGAAGGATTTTCGGCGCCAGCCAAGCTGAAGCCAGAACAAGTCAAGATTGGCCGATCACCCTTGATGGGGCGTCGCTGAAAAGTACTTCGCCCAAGAAAGAACTACAAATCTAATGAGCTACCTCTATCAAGCCCTCTCTGATCGCGTGGATGCGTGGCGCTCCGCGAACTATCCATGCGATGACTACCCGGCAATCCGTGAGATTTTGGAGTTTGCCGTAGAGGACATAGAGGGTGGGCAACTCCGTTACTTGCGCCGTGCCCAGTTGCGCGCCTTGGAAACCTATTGGTATCTCCGACTGGTGCTGGACACCCCCAAGATTCCCGATCTGTACGCCAAACTGTTCCCGAGCAAAAAGGATCGCCGTGAGGCAATGGGCTTGACCCATCCTGAAATCGTCAGTTTCATTGCTGATGAGGATCTTGAAACTTGTCTCGAACGCGTCAAGAACGATAACGCCTTCGTCCGCAAGTACGCGCTGGAGAGCTTGCGCGAGTCTTTGACCCTCGACTACGCCAGCTACATCCTGGCGTTGGCCATGGGGGCAGGCAAGACGATCCTGATGGGCTCGATTGTGGCGACCGAGTTCGCAATGGCAATGGAGTATCCAGGCGGCCCATTCGTACAAAACGCGTTGATCTTCGCCCCCGGCAAGACCATCCTCAGCGCCCTGCGTGAGCTGTCTGACGTGCCCTATGACAAGCTGCTGCCTCCGCGCATGCACAAGGCATTTGCAGCCAGTTTGAAGCTGACCTTCACCCGCGATGGCGACAAGCAGATCCCTATTGTGTGGGGTAGCACGTTCAACGTCATTGTCACCAACACCGAGAAGATCCGCATTCAGAAGCCCAATGTGCGCAGCAACGGGCAGCAAGTGCCGCTGTTCGCTGGCACGAAAGTCGAGGAACAGACCGAGCTCGCCAACCTGCGCCTGCAAGCCGTGGCATCTCTGCCCCACCTGGCAGTGTTCTCCGATGAGGCTCATCACACCTACGGACAGAAGCTGCTGGGCAAATGGGAAAAGGACAAAGAGACGGGTGAACTTGTCTTCAAGGATGACGGCATTAAAAAGGTTCGGCGCACCATCGACTATCTGGCCGAGGAAACCAACCTAGTCGTTGTCATCAATGCCACCGGTACGCCGTACTTTGAACGCCAACCACTGCGTGACGTGGTGGTTTGGTATGGCTTGGGTGAAGGCATCCGCGACGGCGTGTTGAAAGAACTGGCCCAGAACATCAAGGTGTTTGACCTGGGCGATGGCGAGGTTGACACCTTGGTGGCCAACGTCATTGACGACTTCGTGCGCGACTATTGGGCTGTCAGCTTACCCAACGGAGCACCTGCGAGATTGGCCCTGTACTTCCCCAACATTGAAACTCGCGATGAACTGCGCGGCGCCGTTGAATCGGCCCTGGCACTGCACGGCATCGGCACCGACATCATCTTGGCCGTCGATGGCAAAAGTAACGAAGCCACTCGACGCCAGTTTGAGTCCGTGGCGCGCAACCCTGAAGCTCCTGAGCGTATTTTGCTGTTGGTGAACATGGGCACCGAAGGCTGGAACTGCCCAAGTCTGTTTGCCACAGCGCTTGTTCGTAAGCTGGCCAACAGCAACAACTTTGTCCTCCAGGCAGCCACCCGATGCTTACGTCAAGTGCCAGGCAACAAACACCCTGCGCGTGTTTACCTGACCGACAGCAACCGCAAGACACTGGAATCTCAGCTGGCCGAAACCTACGGCACCTCGCTCAGAGATCTGGACGCTCAGCGTGCCGAGCGGGTGGAGCGAGAAATCGTTTTGCATCGTCCGCATTTGCCGCCGTTGTTGATCAAGAAGCGCGTGCTGCGCTATCGACGCAAGTCAGAGCCAGGCACTTCTGCGCCACTCCACTTCACGGTGCCAGATGTGGCTGCGCCAGCCGGTGTCACGGTGGAAACTTTGACGCCCGTGCAGTCAGCATCTGGCAAGACTGCTCTGCAGAAAGTGGATGGCGGTGACGATGTGCTGCCGGCGCCACCACCTGAGCTAGACAGCTATGCTGCCGCTTCAGAGTTGGCGGCCAACTACCACTTGTCAGCTGCCGATGTGTTGAGGGCACTGCGCCAGGCATACGGAGCTGGCGTTGACATCCCGGAATACCACCTTGCGGCCTTGGGTCAACAGATTGAAGCCCAGCGCTCTGATTACGAAGAGCACTTTGAAGAAATCGACGTCGCCATTGCTTTGATCAAGGCCGATGGTTTCGAGCTGAGTGAGCGTGCTGGTAAACCCGCCTACACGGCTCGCATAAGCTTTGCAAAAGAGCGCGAGCCGCTTTATCTGACGGCCAAAGACACGCCTGACGCCACTCATGCCCTGGCCAACAGCTTTCACTACGAGGGCTACAACTTCGATTCCGGGCCCGAGGCTGAGTTCTTGCGGTGGGCACTGACCCAGCTGCAAAACGAGAAGCATCAAATCGAAGGGGTCTGGTTTACGGGGGGCATCACCGATCCGGCCAAGACTGATCTGTACGCGGAATACCTCGGCGACGATGGACGCTGGCACCGCTACACGCCTGATTTTGTCTTGCGCCGCGCTGACGGTAAGCATCTGGTGGTCGAGATCAAACGCGACAGCTTCAGCCCCGACATCAAAGGTGACTTGGCGCGCCTAGGCCGTGGCGAAGCCGCGCAAACACTGGAAGGAAAGAAGGCCGTGGCGCTGAAGACCTGGGAGGGCCTGAACCCCGATAAATTGGCCTATCACGTGATGTTCGCCGACACCGACATCAAAGCAGAGGGCTATGCCCAAGTGCGCGACTTCATCCGTGGCGCTTGAGCGCATGCCACAACGCAAAGAACACTGAATGACCATGACCGACAACATCAAAAAGCCCAAGGACGTGACTGTGGCCAAGGCCAAGGGCCGCCCCATGCTGACTTGGGTCGGCAAGAAGCCTCTGGCCCGTGTGAAGGCCTACCCAGCACAGGCTATCGAGCAGTTTGACGCCGCGGCAGGCCAGCCCGTAACCCTGCAAGAGGTTGATTGGAGCGATTGGCCCAAGGACTTACCGCATAGCGGCCTGCTTTACCACGGCGACAACAAGGATGTGCTGGCCCACCTGCTGGCCAATGGTTTTCGGGGCAAGGTCAAGCTGATCTACATCGATCCACCCTTTGACAGCGGAGCGGACTATGTGCGCAAGGTGCAACTACGCGGACCCAAGGGGACAGTAAAGATCGACGGTGAGGACTACACGCTGGGCGAGCAGGTGCAGTACAGCGACATCTGGGCGAATGACAACTATTTGCAGTTCATGTATGAGCGCCTCTTAATGCTTAAGGAGCTGCTAGCTACCGATGGAGTGATCTATCTCCATTGCGACTCCTCAAGAAATAGCCACCTTAGGCTGCTACTCGACGAGGTGTTTGGCCCTGATCGGTTCATTAATGAAATCGTCTGGCACTACTACAACAAGATGCAGGGCAACGTCGGTAGGTTCGCCTCCAATCACGACGTGATTCTCTCGTACCGAAACGGTGAGAAATTTAGCTTTACCACTTTGCGCGAAGCGCGTGAAAAGCCCAAAACACAGCAGAAGCGAGTTTGGGATCCTGCCTCGAAAAGTCTCAAACAAGCACGTGACGATCAAGGGAACTTGATCTATTACGAAGACACAGAAAGAACGATTGACGATGTTTGGCGGCTTCCGTATTTGATGCCAGCTGATCAAACTGAGAAGCTGGACTACCCCACGCAGAAGCCTGAGCGCGTCCTCGAGCGTGTAATTGAGTCTTCTACATCGGCTGGTGATCTTGTGCTCGACTGCTTTATTGGTTCAGGTACGACCGCTGCAGTCGCGCAGAGACTTGGCCGCCGCTGGATCGGCTGCGACATCAACAAAGGCGCTATTCAGACGACCTCCAAGCGCCTGCAAGATCTGATGCGCGCGCAGACTGCTGCCCTGCAATTGCCCCAGCAGAGCGACATGATGGGCGTTGTCGATGGGCCGCAAGCCCCGTGTCAGAAAGGCTTCGCCACCTACCGCGTCAACGACTACGACTTGCAGATCCAGCACAACGAAGCGGTGGAGTTGGCCTGCCAGCACCTGGGTGTCACACGCACGCGCACAGATTCGTTCTTCGAAGGTACGCAAGGCGGTCGCCTGGTAAAAATCGTGCCATTCAACCATCCGCTCAGTCCGCTGGATCTCGAATCTGTTCGTAACGAACTCAAGACCCGCCCGACCGAAGAGCGCGACGTGATGGTGGTATGTCTAGGTTGGCAGCACGATGCGCGCGCCTGGGTTGCCGCGTACAACCGAAACCGTCCGGTGAACAAGCTGCATGTGGTTGAGTTGCGCACCGACCGCAAGCTGGGCGGCATCATCAAACACGAGCCCATTTCGGCACAAGTCACGGCGCAGCGCCAAGGGGCGGGCTCAGATGCACGATTGGTGGTCGAGATTGAGGACGTCGTCTCACCTACCATCATGCAGCGATTGAATCTTGACCAAGGCATTTTTCGTGCGCAGATCACCGATTGGCGCGCCGTGGTTGATTGCATCTTGATCGACACGCAGTATGACGGTCAGGTGTTCAATGTGGCGTTGGCCGATGTGCCGGCACGCAAACAAGACCTGGTGAGTGGGCGATATGAGTTGCCAGTGCCGCCCGAGGGTGCGAAGGTGGCTGTCAAGGTCATTGACATGCTGGGCGAGGAGTTAGTGGTCACGCTAGACGTTTGACGCATCTGATGTACGGCAGCCCTGTGAGCGATTCAACCTTGCGTCCGGCCGAATGTCTGCGCAGCCCCGAAACTGTCATGGCGCCGGACATCCGGACCAATATGTTTGTAGGGCAAACCACCCCATCGCTGGCCGTGCATCATGCTGAAATCGATGCCATTCGGCTCAGTGCGGCCGTTCCAGAGCCCATAGCCATTCAGTTCGAGACGGCGCGTAACCTGTACCTGTACGCTTGGCATGTGTACCGGTTCTACATGGTGGCCGAAGTGCAAGTGCGTATTCTGGCGAACGTGACCGACGATTCCGGCCCATCGTGACCGGTTGCACCGTGTGAGGTGTTGCGCGTGTCCGCGCCGATCCAAATCTGAGCCACCGTGCCGATCCAATATTGAGCCAGGGCTGGTAGCCGACCAAAGGGTGGTCAGCTGTGGATAAGTGTAGAGCCTGGCCTGGGTTTTGAGTTTTCCGGCCGGCTTGGTTGAACATCAAGGGGGAAGCCGCGCAGCGGCTTCCCCCTTCGCTTTGAGCTTCAGGCCTTGCCCTCTGCTGCAGCCTGCATCCGAGACTGCTCTCGTGCCTTGATGCGCCTCTTGGCCGTGCTGGAACTGTGCAGGAATCGGTGTGACTCGTTGCCCGTCTCCAGGATGTGGCAGTGGTGTGTGAGCCGGTCCAGCAGCGCCGTCGTCATCTTGGCATCACCAAAGACACGCGACCATTCCGCGAAGTCCAGATTCGTCGTGATCATCACGCTGGTGTGCTCGTACAACCGGCTGAGCAAGTGGAACAGCAGCGCACCGCCTGCCTGGCTGAACGGCAGGTAGCCCAACTCATCGAGGATCACCAGGTCCAGGCGCAACAAGCTCGTCGCGATGCGTCCGGCCTTGCCTTGTGCCTTCTCTTGCTCCAGCGCGTTGACCAGATCCACCGTGGAGTAAAAGCGCACGCGCCTGCCATGCTTGGTGATGCCGGACACGCCAATGGCTGTGGCCAGGTGGGTCTTGCCGGTGCCAGGCCCTCCCACCAACACCACGTTGTGCGCCACTTCTGTGAAGCCTGTCTCTGCCAGCGTGTGAACCAGCTTGCTGTCAACGGGGGACACAGCGAAGTCGAACCCAGCCAGGTCTCGATGCACAGGGAACTTGGCTGCATGCATCTGATGGCTCACCGAGCGCATGCCTCGGTCTGTGGCCTCGGCCTGCAGCAGGTGTTCAATCAACCACCGTGCATCCTCTGAGCCCGTACTGGACCCTTGTTCGATCAGGTCCAACCATGCGCCCGCCATGCCGTGCAGGCGCAGTTGTTTGAGCTCTGCAGCGATATCACGCATGGTTGATCTCCTCCGTGCCGCCTTGCCCGCGCAAGCTGTCGTAGCGCGCCGTGTTGGCCAGTGGGGCCACTGTCGCCTGCAAACAGGTCTGTGCATCTTCAGGCGTGGGTGCAGGGTTGAGCCTGCTCAGAACATTGATCACATGCTCGACGCTGACCTTGCCAGACGGTGGCGCGCTCTCCAGCGCCAATTCAACTGCCACCAGCACCGCATCCAGGCCAGCTGTGCTCACAAT